>CAIYOV010000175.1 GCA_903927935.1 uncultured Bacteroidota bacterium
GGTAAAAAAGAAGATCTAAATCTGGATGTGCTGAAAGAAATAGGACCGGTGCAGGTTCTTGAGCTGAAGGATATATTCGGGTATTAAGCCTGTTCATCTTCTTTGTATAAACGCCTTCTCTGTAAAATCAGGGAAGGCGTTTATTGCTTTATCACAACCACGATGCGGGTGATTGCCCGAGATTAAAACTTATGAAGCATTTCCTACATTCGCTACAACAAAATTCAGATTATGGCAGAAGCGATACGACTGGGACGAATGACCGATACTATGGAAGAGGGTTTTTTGGCAGACCTTACCATTAAAGTTGGTGATAAAATAAAAGCAGGCGATACACTGGCCGAAGTAGAAACCGATAAGGCCACCCTTCCGCTCGAAGCATACTTTACCGGAACTATTCTTTATGTGGCTGCCAAAAAAGGAGATACCCTGAAAATTGGCGACCTGATTGCCGTGGTGGGAAAAGAAGGCGAAGATTATAGTTCACTGCTGAAGCCGTCAACGGTGAACGCACAGCATACTACGGAAGTTAAACCGGAGGGCAAAAAGGAGCAACCGGAAGTTATTGAACAGAAAACCCAACCGGCAGCACCGGCAACCGGTACTGCTGACGACCGGGTGAAAGCATCTCCGCTGGCCCGAATGATTGCGAAGGAGAAGGGCATTGAACTTTCGAAGGTAAAAGGTACTGGTGAGGACGGCCGGATTACCAAGCGCGATTTAGAAAGTGCTTCGGGCGGCACTGTCGGGGGCGGTGGAGGAGGCATGCCTTCGTTTGTGGGCACAGAGAACAGCCACGATGTGCGCGTGAGCCAAATGCGCAAAACAATTGCCAAACGGTTGCTGGAAAGTAAAAACGGTGCGCCCCATTTTTATCTGACGATGGACATTAACATGGATAATGCTGTTTCTATCCGCACGCAACTCAATAATCTTCTGCCTTCAAAAATTTCGTTTAACGATATGGTGATAAAGGCCGTGGCGGTGGCCCTGCGCCAAAACCCGAATGTAAATTGTTCGTGGCTGGGCGATAGCATCCGGTACTACGACCATATTCATATTGGTATGGCGGTGGCGGTTGATGACGGCCTGCTGGTGCCGGTAATAAAATTTGCCGATGGAAAAACCGTTCAGCAGATTTCGGTGGAAGCTAAAGCACTGGCCCAGAGAGCCGTTACCAAAAAACTATTGCCTCAAGAAATGGAAGGCAACACCTTTACTATATCTAACCTGGGTATGTTTGGTGTGGAGGAGTTTACGGCTATCATCAATATGCCCGATGCCTGTATTCTGGCAATTGGGGCCGTACGACAGGAACCGGCCGTGGTTGATGGCGAAATAAAAGTTGCCCATAAAATGAAAGTGACTTTAAGCTGCGACCACCGGGTTGTGGATGGCGCTACCGGTGCTAAGTTTCTTCAGTCGCTTAAAACGGCTTTAGAAAATCCCGTTAGCGTTTTGCTTTGAGTTGTTCTTCAGTTCAACGTAGGCAATAGCTTCGATGGGAATAGAGTTTCCTTCTTTGAGCATTACATACTTTTCGGTAGTAGCCCATACCAGAGTTAATATTTCGCGGTAACCTTCGGTGGTATTAAACACAATTTTCACTTTGCTTTCGTAGTTATTCCCCATCAACATGGCCAGGTAAAGGCCTTTATTGCGTTCGCTCAATTCAAAATCATCCTGACTATTAGTCGGTTTAATAAAAGCGCATTGCTTTAACTGTTCTCTGTCTATTTTCTTTGCAAGTATTCCCATACAATCATTAGTTCATTTACAGCTATATATTACGGTGGCACCGGTAAAATGTTGCCTTGTAAATTATTAAAGTATGGAAAATGCTTCGGTTATCCAGGTATGATTCTCATTTGACTTTATTTAAACCGTTCTAATAATTATGTAACCACTTACATATTTTAAAAAACATTTTTATTTTGGCTTTCAAATCACTCCGCATGAAAAGAATTCTTCTTCTTCTGTTTATCGGCACAGCCGCCAGCGCCTTTGCACAATCGGCTGACGATATTGTAAACAAATATATTGCCGCCACTGGTGGGGCAGATAAATGGAGCAAGGTCGTGTCGCTCAAATTTACCGGCACGTACCAAATGGGTCCCGGCATGCTGGCACCGGTAAATGCTTTGTTTACCACTAAGCCATTTAAGGGCTCCTACTCCGATTTCAGCTGGCAGAGCATGACCACCAAAACCGCCATACGTGCCGATAGCGGATGGAACTACAACCCCTTTGGCGGCAAGCGCGAAACCGATCCCGTTTCGCCCGATGAAATACGCAGCGACAAACTGGGCAGCGACCCGCAGGGCCTGCTGTTTAACTACAAACAAAAAGGCTATACCCTCGAATACCTGGGCACCGATGATATGGATGGCACCGATGTGCTGAAACTGCGCCTGACCACCCAAACGGGCGATATGGTTTACTACTATCTGGATGCCGAAACCTATTACATATTAAAAGAGGTGCAACGGGTGAAACTGAAAGATAAAGAGCAAAAGAGTTATGTCCTCTACTCAGATTTTAAGAAGAACGACTTTGGCCTGGTGCTCCCGTTCTGCCATCAGCGCGTTGACGAAAACGGAAACGAGCAGGGCGGCCCTGTAAATTTTTCGCAGATAGAAGTGAATACGGTGATTGATGCCAAACAATTCGACAAACCAAAACTGTAACAGGTCATTCCAGGTTAAGTCGATTTGAAAATTTGATAACACAAACGCAAAAGCAAAGCACATGAAACGAATCATCATTATAGCAGGCATCATTTTCTTCTCCATCCATCTCATGGCGCAAAAGAATAAGGCCAAGCCGGCAACCAACAATCAACCGTCAACCACAAACGTGCGCCTTACAAGTGCCGCGCTGGGTAAATTAGAAGCCCGTCATATCGGTCCGGCTATCACCGGTGGAAGAATTACCGCCATTGACGGCTGCAACAACGACCCGCGCATTATTTATGTAGGCACTGCCGGTGGCGGTGTATGGAAAACAACCAGCGGTGGGGCGCAGTTTAAATCGGTGTTCGATAAATACTGCCAGAGCATAGGGGCTGTGGCCATCGACCAAACCAATCCGGATATAGTTTGGGTAGGCACCGGTGAAAGTAATATGCGCAATACCGTAAGTATAGGCAATGGCATCTACAAAACTACCGATGGGGGCGAAAACTGGGTGTTGATGGGCTTGCCTAATTCCGAGCATATCAGCAAGGTGGTCATTCACCCCCGCGACCCTAACACCGTTTTCGTGGCGGTGCCCGGCAGGTTATGGAGCAATTCGCCCGATCGCGGTTTATACAAAACCATGGACGGTGGAAAGAACTGGGAGAAGATAGTTTACATAAACGACAGCACCGGTTGTGCAGATTTTGCCATCGACCCGAAGAATCCGAACACGATGTATGCCACCTTCTGGCAGTTTCGCAGAAAACCCTACGCATTTAGTTCTGGCGGACCGGGAAGTTCAGTGATGAAATCCGTGGATGGTGGAAAGACCTGGAAGAAAATACAGAATGGCCTACCGGTTGGTGATATTGGAAGAGCGGCTATTGCCCTCGCCTCCTCGGCACCCGAAAATTTGGTGATGATTGTGGAATCGAAGCGCACCACTTTATTGTTGAGCAGCGATGGTGGCGAAAACTGGAAAGAGCAAAGTGCCGATGATAACATTTGTGCACGTCCGTTTTACTTCAGCACTATTCAGGTCGACCCGGAGAACCCTAAACGCATCTATCGTCCGGCCTTCCAGTTTTCGTACAGCGATGATGGAGGCTTTAGTTGGGTAGGCGGTGGCGCAACGGCCAGCGGTTACGTACACAGCGATATGCATGCGCTCTGGATAAACCCTAAAAACACTTCGCAAATGTATGTGGGCACCGATGGCGGCATGTACATGAGCGTAGATAAAGGCAACAACTGGATTTACCTCAACACCATTCCCGTGGGTCAGCTGTATCATGTGCAGGTAGATGACCAGGAGCCCTACAACGTATACTGCGGCATGCAGGATAATGGAAGTTGGCGCGCGCCATCACAGTCACCGGGCGGCATCGAGAACGGTGACTGGAAGAACGTAGGTGGTGGAGATGGCTTTTGGGTGCAGCCGGATGCCGGTGAGCATGAACATGAATATGTATATAGCGAGTATCAGGGGGGCCACATTGCTAAGTTCGATGCACATGTCAACCAGTTTCAGGACATTCAGCCTAAAGCCGCGGAGGGCGATCCTAAACTTCGCTTCAACTGGAATACGCCCATTGTGCGCAGTGTGAACGACACGAAAAGAATTTATATGGCCGCGCAGTTTCTTTACAAAAGCGACAACCGCGGAATTACCTGGGATAAAATTTCACCCGACCTGACCACCAACGACCCCAACAAACAGAAACAGGAAGAGAGTGGTGGCTTAACCAACGATAATACTTCGGCCGAAAATCACTGTACCATCTTCACCATTGCCGAATCACCGCTCGATGTAAATATGATTTATGCAGGAACCGATGACGGCAATCTTCAGTTCACCACCGATGGCGGAAAAACATGGACGAACCTGGCAAAGAATTATGCAGCGTGCGGAGTCCCTGCACAAACATGGGTGAGCAGCATCGAGCCAAGCCGCTTCGATAAGAAGGTGGTGTATGCAACCTTCGAAAACCACACCTACGGTGATATGAAAACCTATTGCGCACGCTCGTCAGACCTCGGTCTTACATGGAAATTATTCAGGAGCGAGAACTTTAAAGGCTATGCACATAAAATCAAAGAAGATCTGGTCAGTAAAGATTTACTTTTCCTGGGCACCGAAATGGGATTATATGTAACTATTGACGGGGGAGATAACTGGCTGCAGATGAAAGGCCACATCCCCGAATACGCAATGGTTCGCGATATGACCATTGAACCAAAAACAAACGATTTGGTTGTCGGCACGCACGGAAGAGGCGTGTTGATTGTCGATGATATTTCTCCGCTGCGAAAAATAAATGCCGGTTTGCTCAATAAAGATGTGGCGGTTCTCCCCGGTAAACCTTACGCCATCAGCAATGGCCACTACCAATATTTCTGGGATAGTGAATACGGCTACGTAGGTCCTAACTCAAGCGAAGATGCAGTGATTTCCTACTACCTCAAACAACGGTTGAACAGCGGCAACGTAACTGTTCAAATTTATGATGACAAAGGAAACTTCATTGTAGACTTTCCGGGCACAAAACGTAAAGGCCTGAACATTATAACCTGGAACATGCGCATGAAACCACCGCGTGTGGCAGAAGGCGGCTCAAAAGCAGACTTCGGTGCATCCACCACAGGCCCGCATGTTCGCGAAGGAAAATATAAAGTAAAAATTGTTGCCGGAGATAAAACTGCCGAAGGCGAATTGGAATTAATTGTTGATCCGAAAGCCAAAACAACGGTTGCGGAGCGTGAAGAAAATCACAACGCAGTTATGCGCACTTACAAAATGCAGGAAGATTTAGCCAGGCTGATGGATTCTGTCCTCGAAGAACAAAAACTGATAAAAAATTTACAGGGCGAAGCTCCCATAGTAAAAGAATATTACGATTCGCTGGAAGCTATCCGCTCCGAACTCGTTCCGGTTAAAACAGGAAGAACAGTTCTGTTTGCCGATGAAGAAAAAATCCGCGATAAAATCAGCGATATTTATTTCGGAGTTGCTTATAGCGATAGCAAACCTACCACCTCGCAAAACGATGGTTTAAATAAATTGCAGCGCGATATGAATGCAGTTGATAAAAAATTGGTTGAGCGAAAAAACATTTACCGGCCAAAGGTAAATGAGGCCATAAAAAAGAAGGGACAACATGAACCATACTAATAAAACGTTTGCCTACATAGGAATTGCCGGTGCCCTTACAATGGCATTAAGTGATATGATATTATTAGGGCAACCGGTCAGTGGTTCGTATTATGATATTTCAAGTTTCGGAGCAATGCAACATATTGATTCGATGCGTGCTGCATTAGGGTCTATACTTGGATTAGTTGCTTCATTTTTCATCTGCTTTGGTTTCTGGTTTTTGAAAAAAGTATTCGAACCGGTGAATCAGAAACTTTCTACAGTTCTTTTTATAGCCTTATCAAGCATAATATTTTTTGGAGGTGCATTTCATGCGGGTTACTATTTTATATCAAAACCCGGCTTTAGTCCCGATTCATATAATCTGATTCCTCAGATTGTTTTAAATGATTTTATCAATCATCTGGAACTGATTTCTTATCTGGGGGTGCCAGGTTTTTTAATAGGAAGTATTTTATTTTTTAAGCTTTCACTGGATGAACAATTCCCGAAATGGCTTCGCTATTGCAACCCGTTGACCTTGAGTTTTATTTTTCTAGCCGTTTTTTATTTCCTTCCAGAACCAGTTGGCGGTTATCTCAAACCTACTTTTCTGAACCTGGCAACCGCATCCCTTTTCATTTTTTCCACTCGGGTTTAGCGAAATCATTTGGTATTATAGTTTAGAAACTCTGCTTCACTTGTACCTTTCAAGTAGTTTCCATTCTCGTAAAATAAAAGGCCTCCGAAGTTTTAATACTCCGGAGGCCCTATAAAGTTAAATTTTTCTGTTATTGAGCTTTCTTTTCAGATGCTTTTTCAACAGTGCCATGATTACAGGTTTGCATGCTTCCACCTTTCTGGCAACAAGCTTTTACTTCGCCCTCTTTACTACATGTTTTCATATCGTGTGTGCATTGTGCTTGTGTTTTGCCCGCGCAACATGCTTTAGGCTCAGCACTATTTGTTACCGGTGCGTTGATTGTTGATGGCTTTGAATCAACTTTCATTGCAGGCACTGCTTTTTTAGCAGATGTAACTGGTGCATTCTGCTGAGCATTTGCAAAACATACCAATGCAATAAAACTTAAAATAATACTTACTTTTTTCATGTTTCAGATTTATAGTTTTTGAATAAATTATTCTTGTGCAAGCGTTCCTATTACAGTAATTCCGCCTTTCACTTTCTGTTTTAGGTTCACATCAATCTTTGTTCCTATTGGTAAAAATAAATCAACGCGCGAACCGAACTTGATAAAACCGAGTTCTCCGTTCTGCTCAACTTCATCACCTTCGTTCAAATACCAACGGATTTTTCGCGCTAGCTTACCGGCAATCTGACGAATCAGAATTTCCGCATCTAACTCATCGTGCTCAATAACCACTGTATTACGTTCATTCTTTTCCGATGATTTCGGATGCCAAGCCACTAAATATTTCCCAGGATGATATTTTTGATATTTCACTAAACCACTTATTGGGTTGCGGTTAACATGCACGTTTGCGGGACTCATAAAGATGGAAACCTGAATTCGTTTGTCTTTAAAATATTCATTTTCCACTACTTCTTCAATTACCACTACACGTCCGTCAGCCGGTGCAATAATCTGGTTGTCGCTGGTAAAAAAAATGCGGGTTGGGATACGGAAGAAAGAAGCAAATGCAGCTATGATAACCAGAGAAACGGCACCAGTGATATAATAAACTACTATATGGCGAAAAAATATTGCTACAGAAATATTTATCAGCAATAGAATGATACCGGATACCAGAAGAATTTTATACCCTTCTTTGTGAATCTTAATCCTCCTCTTCATTAATGGGTTTTAAATGCGGGTGCAAATGTATACGAAAATTGCCCAACTGACTTACTTCATCAACGTTTGACAATAAGATTTATTGGCTGAGATATTCAAAAACGAGTATAAGATTTTTGACCTGCATAAACATCCAGAGAGTCATTGCTACAAATGGAATTGCAAGATAAAAAGAGTCTAACCGGTCAAGAAAACCACCATGGCCAGGCATGATGTTTCCCGAATCTTTTTTTCCCAAATTTCTTTTCAGCAACGATTCTACCAAATCGCCATACGTGGCCGCAACAAGTGTAACAGAGGCAAGTATCACCCATTCAACAGCAGAAAGCATTTGCAGTTGAGGGATTTTATTGGCGAAATAAAAAACAATCAAGGTTACCACAGCTCCGCCAATGGCGCCTTCCCATGTTTTTTTGGGAGAAACACGCTCAAACAATTTTCGTTTCCCCAAGAGTGACCCAAAAATGTAGCAGAACGAATCGTAAACCCAGATGATAAAAAACATGGCAAGAATAAACGCTCCACCTTTTTCGAAATAAATATTGACAGTAAGAATAACAGGAATAAGAATCCAGAATATAGCTATTGTCTTCCATCCCAAATTCTCAAAAGGTTTTTCGGATTTCGAATAAAGCTCGGTGATGAAAAGAATGAAAACTAAAATAGGAACGGTAGCGTTCAGCGTTAATGCCGAATCGCGAAAACGGGTAAGCACCTGAACAAAAAGTTTAAAATAGTTGTTGAAATCAGGAATGCCCTGCGCAGGTGGAGAAGCAAGTATGAAAGCCTTTACAAAGGCAATAAAGCAAAGCAAAATTACAAACCATTTGCCTTGAAAAAACGAAGTTGTCTTCTCGCGTTTCGATTCGGTAAGATTGAAATATTCGTATAAACTTCCAAGAAGAATAATGCTCATCAACACAAAAAAAGAATACTGATTATACAGTATGGCAGTAATAACCATTGCGGCAACCACCAAACCGGACGAAAGGCGAATCAAAAATAGTTTCATACTGAAGTTGTTTCGTTTAGAGATTCCGATTCTTCTATTTCAACAAATGTCGCAGGATTCTTCCATTTATTAAATATGAATATAAACACCGCAAATACAGCCAAAGAAATGATAGTTGCATATAGTGGTGTTTTTGCATTCGCTATTTCTTCGCTTATCATTCCGAGATTGAAAAGATATTTCATCAACACCGCCAGAAAATTATTGGTGAAGTGCGCGGCAATAGGCAACCATAAACTTCCGCTTACATAATATAAGTAACCCAAGAAACTTCCGAGTGCCCATATAGCAAGAGTATTATCATACTCCATGTGCGAAACAGCAAATATTAAACCGGTAACAGAAATTGCAATAGCCGGATGAATTTTGCCTTTCAGCAAATCGCCCAACAGCAAGCCACGAAAGAAAAACTCTTCACCAATTGCAGGAATGAGAGCCATTACGATAGAGACAATAATTAGATGTCCCACATCTTTAAAGTTCATCATGGCATTGGTAATTTCCTCGGCACGTTTTTGAAAATCATAAAGAAAATGCAGAGAAGCGGGCAGGGCAATTTTTTGATTCACCTGTACCAAAAAGTCAATAAAAAATTGAGCGACAATGATAGAAAGCACTGCCAACGAAATCATTTTTGCTGAAGGAAATGTATTGATACGCAGATGATGTTTAAACTCTCCCGATTCAAGAACCGCAAACATCATTGCGGTAAGAACAAATCCTCCTAATGAACTTACTCCTTGAATGAAAATAAATGCGCCTACAGAATTCGCCTGTGTAAAATTGCCTTCAAGAACCTGCTCAATATTTTCGAGATTAAAAAGCTTTTGAGCTGCAAAAAGAGCAAGAAACTGCACAATTCCCATGTTGAACAAAAACATGCAAAACATCATGATAATACGGAGAGCGAGTGGATAGCGCTGAAACGGTGGCCTCATATGAAACCAAACATAGAATTATTTATGAAACAGCAATTTTTAGCGGTATGTTACCAAAATTTTGTTCCGCCAATCCGATTCAAATCGAGTTTTGATAAAAGCAAATTGTATTCGAGTTGAATTTTCCCGAGTTGCGCGTCCTGCAAATTGGTTTGTGCAGTGAGCAGTTCTAGGTTGGTTATTACACCGCCTTTGTAGCGGACGTTCGCCAAGGAAACTGCTTCATTTGCCTGTTCAACCTGAAGTTCATAATTCATTAATTTGTTCTGCGTGGCGTCCACATCATTTTTCGCCTGCGCTATATCTTTATTCAATGAAAGTTTCTGCGCTTCGAGTGCATATGTATTTGCCTGCAAATTGATTTTGGCAATTTTGGTTTGGTAGTTAGGGCGGGCAGATGAAAAAATCGGAACGCTTAAGCCTACACCAACATTGTAATTAAACATCAGTTTGTTGATGTCGGGCACAAAGCCATTTTTATATCCTGCAGAAGCATTTGCAACTAATTGCGGAAGCCATCCACGCTTTGCAATTTTTACATCCCAGTTAGACGTGGCAAGTTTATCGTTCAATACTCTTATATCAAAATTGTTATCGGCAGAAACTGCATCTGCATTAAACAAATTTCCATCCGCGTCCTTAGCAATGATATAATTGTAGCCGGAATTGCCTGTAACCATGTTCAACAAATCGTATTGCTTCTTCAACTGCGTTTGCAAATCAATCAAACGGTTTTGCGCGCTGTTCTTTTTTACCTGTGTAGAAAGCAAATCGAATTTAAGTGCATCGCCATTCTTTATTTTATCGCTTATGAGTTTCTCATTGGCTTCAAGCAATTTGATTTGCTCGTTTTGTACATCTACACTTTTATTCAGAAAAACAATTCCAAAATACACCTGCGCCATCTGATAAGCAAGTGTGTTCCTGGCACTCTCCAAATTATCCTTAGAAGTAGCAATGTCGCTTTTTGCTTTCTGAACAGTGGCCCCGGTTCTTCCAAAATCCCATATTGGTTGTTGTAATTTCAAGCCCATATCAAAATTATTTGCAGGAAGAAAATTTACCTCCTGAAAAATACCCCCGCCAACAGGAAACTTAATACTTGGTGTCGGCTTGCCATAGCGGTAGCTGGCATCACCAGTAATTACAGGCATGTAGGCACCATAGGCTAAATCTTTCTTCGCTTCACTCAGATTGATATACTCGTTCGCTTCTTTCAGCTTTGGGTAATTATCCAATGCCTTATTAATTAGTTCAGTGAGTTGTGCGGGAGCGATTGTTTGTGCAAATGAAAAAACAGTTCCACAAAACAAAATCACCATCAAAAGTATTTTCTTAGTCATATCGGGGCTTTATCTTTTTGCATTTTTATTATTATTCTGGAAAGATGTTTAGTGTGCGCTCTCACTCGCTATTTTCATTTCTGCTACTGTAAGTTTTTTATTTCTCAATCCTGCGATTAAAGGAAACACCGCCAACACAGCTACAGTTGCGAATAAAAATCCGTCCATGTATGTAAGCAGATATGCCTGTTTGGTGATAGTCAAATCCATTATCTGATACGCCTGCTGCTGTGCATTAGCAGTTACCGCGAGTTTTGAACCTACTCCTTGTAAGAGTGCAGTATTGCGTTCAATAAAAAGCTGCGAACCGGCTGTAATATTCGTAATCAAATCATTTTTGTGAATGGCAAAACGCTGCGCGATGTATGTATTCATAATCGCAATTCCGAACGCGCCACCAAGCTGACGCATCATATTATTCAGTGCAACTCCCTGCGGAATATCGCGGGGTGAAAGCCCAACCACTGCCTGGTTCGTGAGTGTTACAGCCATCATCGAAATTCCCATCGTGCGTACCATCAAGGGCAAAAAGAAATCACCCATAGTAACATTTAAATCGCAGCGTTGATAAAGCATCCAACCATAAATCATTACAATGATAAAGCCGAGTGTGATGAAAATTTTTGGTGAATCACCTGCCTGTAATCTTTTGCCGACAATTGGCATTACTACCATAGATGCCAATGCGCTTGGCAGAAGCGACATGCCCACCATAGTTGGTGTGTAACCCAATACGCGCTGCAATAAAAGCGGATAAACAAATACTGACGTGAAAAGCGCAAAGCCCGAAACAAATGTAAGCAGAGTGGTAAGTGTAAGATTCGGGTCTTTAAATAAGCGAATGTTCACCACCGGTTCTTCGGTATTCAACTCCCACCAAATAAAACCCACGACAGAAACTACTGCTGCAACTGTAGCAACACGAATACTTTCATCGGCAAACCAATCATGCGCTTCTCCCCTTTCTAAAACAAATTGCAATGAGCCAACGCCCACCATCAGCAGTAAAATTCCGGTCCAATCAATACCCGGCTTTGAAGTGTGATGAACAGAATCTTCCACAAAAAAGTAAGTAAGCGCTGTGGCGAGAATTCCGAAAGGAATGTTGATGTTGAAGATAAGCGGCCATGCATAGTGGTCAATAATTAAACCACCAACTGTTGGTCCGAGAGTTGGTCCCATGACAATACCCACACCAAACATAGCTGAAGCAATTCCTCTTTGCGATATGGGAAAAGTATCGAACAAAATAGCTTGTGAAGTTGAGAGCAATGCTCCTCCGCCTATTCCCTGAATAAATCTCCAGAACACCAATTCCCAGAGTGAAGTAGAATTGCCGCACATGATAGATGCGAGGGTGAAGAGCACTATAGAATAGAGGTAATAATTCTTTCTGCCAAAGTATTGCGCCAGAAAACCTGTCATGGGAATAATAATCACATTCGCAATGGCATAAGCTGTAATTACCCAACTCACATCTTCAATCGTTGCACCGAGATTTCCTGCAACATTTGAGAGTGCCACATTCACAATAGAGGCATCTATCAACTCCATGATAGCTGCTGAGATAGTGGTGAAGACGATAATTATTTTGGCAAAACTCCTCATTGATGTTCTGTTCTATTAATATGCTATAGAAACCTCCACACTCATCCCTGCGCGAAGAATGTCTTTATACTTCCCTTCATTCTCAATTTCAATTTTAACGGGAACGCGCTGTGTTACCTTTACAAAGTTACCGGTGGCATTATCAGGAGGAAGAAGTGAGAACTTTGCACCTGTAGCATCGCTGATGGAAACTACTTTACCTTTAATCGGTTCGTTTTTGAAGGCATCCATTTTTATTTGCACTTCATCACCAAGTTTCACATGGCTTAATTGTGTCTCTTTAAAGTTGGCCACTATCCAAAAATCTTTATCGTTGATGATAGTGAAGAGCGGGGTGCCTGCCTGAACAAATTGTCCGGCATCTATATTCCGCTTGCCTATTTTGCCATCGCTGGTAGAATAGATTTTTGTATAGCTCAGTTTTAATTTTTGTTGCTCAATACGCGCTTTTTTCACCGCTATTTGTGCCTGGGCTTTTTTAAGTGCGGCATCGGTTACTCCTGTTCTTGATTGTGCAACTGCTACGTCATTCTTAGTTACTTCGTATTGTTTATTAGCAATGTCAAGGGTAGCCTTTGAATCATCAAATTGTTTTTGCGTAATGGCTCCGTCTTTGAATAAATTCTGATCGCGTTCAAAATCGTGCTGCGCTTTTTCTTTTCTTGATTGCACCACATCTAAATTCGATTTAGCAGAAGTTACCGATGCATTTGTATTGCTGATTGTTGCTCTTGCATTTTCAATATCGGTTTGTGCCTGTGCTAAATCTGCCTCCATTTCTTCGAGCTGAAGAGCCAGTTCACTATCATCAATTTCTGCCAGCAGAGAATCTTTCTTCACCAATGCATAATCTTCTACATGCAATGCTTTGATGTAGCCGGCCACACGCGGAAGAATAGGAACAAAACGTGCTTCTATCTGTGCATTGTCGGTAGTTTCATGGTGTAATTCGTAGTGGATTTTTTTATAGCCATAGAATGCGGCAACAATAAGCAGCGTGATTAAAATCACTCTTACAATAATTGTTTTAGGAGTTGTTTTGGTTTCGGTTTCTGCCATAACGTTTTTGATTTGAAGCGGCAATAGTAAACCAAGTTGACTAAATAGACAATAGGGTTGACCATTTATTTCTTAAATGTTATATTTGCCGCACGAAACGGCTGGGATTAAATCTGAAACGCCATGTTAGATAAACGCACCAAAGCAAAATTAGACAGTCACATCACTACGCGTAAACGCAACATTACTCGGGGCATTTATATTACTCACCGCTATATAAACGAATGGGCGCATGCCAAATGGAAAGAAGACGGCTGGGATGATATTCGACCAGACCATTTGCGGCTTATCAGCATTATCAGCACAGAGGCCTTAAATATTAATGAACTTTCGAAACGTGCCCGCGTAAGCAAGCAGGCCATGAGCAAAATGGTTAACGATTTAATTTCGAAAGGGTTCATTGCTTTTCAAACTGACCCTGCTGATTCGCGCTCAAAGATTATCTCTATTACCAAAGAAGGGGTTGAGTTTATGGAGTATTTCAAAAGTTGCTCAAAACTGGTAGAGAAAAAATTTGAAGCTATTATAGGTGTAAGAAAAACGCAGCAATTGATTGATATTCTCGCTGAACTTTCGGAGGGGATTTTGGAATGTGAGAAAAAGGAGCACGAAAAGAAATAACTACTTCACCGCAGCGAGTGTTCTATCGATTTGTTTTTTGTGGTGACGCGAATGAATGCCGAAAAACTGCACCATGTGATGCAGATTCATTTTACCGGCAATAGCATGTTTCCATAATTCTTTATTTACTTCTTCATCGCTTAGCCTGCTTAATACCTCCAGAGTTTGCTGGCGGATTTTATTCCAATGTATATCTAAATTGGCAAGCGACTGATAGCCTAGTTTTGGTTCCACAATTTCGGGGGCTTTGAATTTGATGTTGAAGGTGAAAACAATCCGGACCAATAACCAGCGTCCCTTATTTTTTAATCCTTCCGGTTGCGCTTTTGATGTATCCTGAATTTTCTTCGACAGATATTTGAGCGACATTTCCTCGGCTGTAATTAAGTGAACGATGACTTCGGCCACACTCCATGCTTCAGGTCGCGGTTTTTTGTTGATTACATCATCACTGTAATTCTTCAACTCGCTGAAAAGATTATTCCTTTCTGTTTCTAACTGAGTGAATTCTTTTTCGAGTTGAGTATTCATGTATTGGAGATATTACTTACGTGAATAATTCGGACTCTCTTTAGTAATCATTACATCGTGAGGATGGCTTTCCTGCATACCGGCATTGGTGATACGAACAAACTGCGCCTGTTGCAGTTCCTTGATATTTTTTGCGCCACAGTAGCCCATACCTGCACGAAGACCTCCGATGTATTGGTAAATTACTTCCTGCACACTTCCTCGGCTTGGCACATGACCCACAATTCCTTCGGGAACTAATTTCTTGATATCGTCTTCCACATCCTGAAAATAACGGTCTTTGCTTCCCTCCTGCATGGCCTCTACGCTGCCCATGCCGCGATATGATTTGAATTTTCTTCCTTCGTAAATAATGGTTTCACCGGGGCTTTCATCGGTGCCTGCAAAAATTCCTCCTGCCATTACCGTATCGGCACCGGCTGCAATTGCTTTTACAATATCACCGGTATAACGGATTCCTCCATCGGCAATAATAGGCACGCCCGCTTTTTTTGCGGCTTTGCTGGCTTCGAAAATAGCGGTGAGCTGCGGAACGCCCACACCGGCCACAATACGTGTGGTGCAGATAGAACCGGGGCCTACTCCTACCTTCACACCATCCACACCGGCTGCAATCAATGCTTTTGCTCCGGCTTCTGTCGCTACGTTGCCGCCAACAATTTCTATATGCTTAAAGGTTTGCTTCGCTTTTTTAATTGCCTGCAACACTCCACGGCTGTGCCCGTGCGCAGTGTCAATGCAGATTACATCTACCGCTACATAAGCAAGTGCCTCTATGCGCTCGAACATATCACCGGTTACGCCTACTGCTGCTCCACAGAGCAATCTTCCGAATTTATCTTTGGTGCTGTTTGGATGATTCTTCACTTTCAGAATATCCTTGTAGGTAATCAGGCCGACTAATTTTCCGTGGCTATCCACCACCGGTAGTTTTTCAATCTTATACTTCTCCAGAATTTTTTCTGCCTGCTTTAAATCGGTTCCCTTGGGTGCGGTGATTAGTTTTTCCACCGTCATGATATCGGTGACCTTACGTTTCATGTTTTTTTCGAAACGCAAATCACGGTTGGTGAGAATGCCTATGAGTTTTCCGGCTTTGTTTACAATAGGAATTCCGCCTATTTTATTTTCGCCCATAATGCGGAGCGCCTGTGCCACTAAGGCATCTTCATCGAGGGTGATGGGGTCAATAATCATTCCGCTGTCGGCACGTTTTACTTTGCGCACCATTTCGGCCTGCTTATCTATGCTCATGTTTTTGTGCAGAATGCCTATACCGCCTTCGCGCGCAATAGCAATTGCGAGGGCCGATTCGGTAACCGTATCCATAGCGGCCGAAACGAGCGGCACATTGATGCGGATGTTACGGGTTAGTTGGGTGCTGATGTTTACTTCGCGCGGAAGAACTTCGGAATAAGAAGGAACCAGAAGGACATCGTCAAACGTAATTCCTTCGAAAGAGAATTTACCGGTGGGAGTTTTTTTGCTTGCCATGTGCAAATATAAAAACACAGTCGAAAGTTTAAAGCGGGCCATGCCGGGCATTAATTACTTCTCCATCAAAAACTTTATGTTCGCGCTTCAAATTTTATTACCATGAGCAAGTCGCTTCGCCTGTTTTTACTTTTTCTGATTACTATTTTTTTAATACCGCTTACGGTTTTTTTGTTGCTGCCCGACCACATTATTCCTAAAGATGCTGCCAAACGTATGCTTAGTTCGCCCGCTTCGCATTTTATTAACTGGCGGGGTGCCGAGGTTCATTATACCGATGAGGGAACCGGTATGCCGGTGCTGATGATTCACGGGTTTGGAGGCGCTTACACCAATTTCAGCAAGCTGGCTGATATTATGAAAAGCGATTACCGCGTTATCCGGATTGATTTACCGGGCTTCGGGCTTTCTGATTTTCCGAAAGTTAAAACCGATGAGAATTATTTGCAGGATTACCGCGAATACATCACGTTTATGCTCGATACGCTTCATCTCGATTCGGTTTATGTAATAGGCAACAGCCTGGGCGGGGCAGTTACCTGGATGGCTGCGGCTGACCACCCCGATAAGGTGAAAAAGATTGTGCTGCTTGACCCTGCCGGTTACGATTCGGAAAAAGTTGCCGGCAAGCTGGCCATGTTTAAGTTTAAATCGGTGCGCGGAATGTTTGATAAAGGCATGCCGCTATTTATGAGCAGGCAGGGAATGGAAAAAGGCTATTTTAAAGATGAGCAGATTGAAGACTCGGTGGTGGCGCTTAATAATCAGTTTACCAACCGGCAGGGCAACATTACCCACATGCTTAACCTGGCGCTGAGCCAGCAGTTTCCGGACACCGCCATGATACAAAAAGTGCAGTGCCCTGCTTTAATTGTGTGGGGTAAGGAAGATGAAATTATTCCGCTTAGCCACTGCGAGCGTTTTCACCGCGATATTAAGGGCAGCCAGGTGGCTATTATTGAGCAGTGCGGACATTGCCCGATGATGGAAGAACCACAGAAGACTAAAGAACTGAGCGAGAAGTTTTTTAAAGAAGGCATGTGATGATGTGATTGGCAGAAGAAGAATGGGTACAACCCGGGTTTTACTTCGTTAGCTAATTGCTTTTACAAGCAATTATGGCATTTCAACCAAGGTGCTGATTGTTTTGACCAAAACAGCCAGCATTTTGCCCATTTTACTCAATTTTCTGCCCCTTTTTTCCATTTTTCTGCCCCCAACAGCCAATTTTTCACGTGAAATTTTAACAAACGGGGATGAAATTTTCAATTTTGGGGAAGAAATTTTAACATTCGGGGAAGGAATTTTCAAAAACGGGGATGTTTTTTTAACATCCGGGGAAAGAATTATCGATTTCAGGGATGAAATAATCAATAAAAGGGATGAAATTCTGACAATCAGGGCTGAAATAAAGAGCAAAAGGTGCAGAAATTTCTACTTCACCAGCAGCACCATTCCTTTGCGATCCACTTTTACCCCATCGTTGGCGTAAAACTGAATAAGGTAGGCATAAGCACCCAGCTGCGCCTCTTTGCTGTGGTCGGTTCCGTCCCAACCGGTGGCGGGGTCGCTGGTTTCAAAAACTTTTCCGCCCCAGCGGTTAAAAATGGTCATGGTGTAGCCCTGCGGGTCGCCATAAATAATGGTGGGTTTAAACACATTGTTTACGCCACCGGGTGCAAAGGCGGTAGGGATATAAATTATAGGGCGGTGGATAATGCACTTTTCGTTGCTCCAACTGCTGAGGGTTTGGTGGAAATGCGCGGTGGGCAAATCTAAATCGTAAACAGCTTCAATGCGGTAACAAAAAATACCGTTGGCATCCAGAAAAGCTTGCAGCGAATCGCTGTAAGTGGTAGTGCCGGGTGCAAACGTGCGGATAAGCTGGTAAGTGCCGGTGATGTTGCGGTAAAGATTGTAACGCAGCACCGTAGCGCCCTGTAATTCGAAATCGTTCCAGGTAAGGTTGGCCAGATAGTAATCGAACAACTCGCCTTTCAGGCAAACCGTTCGTACATAAGGCGAACCGTATTGGGTTTGGCAGCTATCGAAGGCAATAATTTCGTAGTAGTAAGCATTATCGGGCGGAATAATACCCACCGAGTCGATATACGTTTCGAAAACATTAAGCTGAGCCGGTGCCGGTTGCTGTGCTATAGGGTCGTAGGTAACATTGTTGTTGCTTCGCTGAATTTTGTAGAAGGTAAGTTCAGCCATGGTATCGATAGTCCAGGTAACGGTAATCTTGTTATCTAAGCTTACGGTAGCATTGGTAATAAAATTGAACGAAGGCGGTTGCACAATGGCAGCGCGCATGCAAACAAAATTGCTTTTTGAAGTAATGGTGCTGTCAGCCGCACTCACCGCGCGGATATATATGCAAAGCGAATCGCCATCGTTAAAGCCGGTGTAGTTGTAAATTAAACTGCTGGTATCGGTAACACCAACCATGCTGTAAGCACTGTCGTTGCGGCTCACCCAAACCTCGTAACGTAGCACACTCTGGCTCCAGTTAATGTATTTATTCCACGCCAGATTAATCTGGCTCTGGCAGGCCTGCGAAGAGGCAACTGCAAAGATGGTATTTTGATGAAGCACGTTAAACGAACTCACCTTTCCGCAACTGTCTACAGCCGAAATAGTAAAGTCGAGCGATTGAGTGGTTGGGTCGTTAAACTGCCCGAACAAATCGGTATAAGTGGTGTTGAATCTTCCGTAAACCGTATCGAGCGGAATGGCTGTTCCGTTAGGAAGATAATAGTAGATGATATAGAACTGCGTTTGCGGAGAAACACTGGGCTGCCAGTTGAAGATAACATCGCCACCGGCATTTACATCTACATTAATTATCTGCGGAGTAATAGGGTTAAGGTTGTTTACTGTATCTGACTGCAACACCGTAGCCCCTGCGCAGTTGTAACTGGCCTCCATATAAAAATACCAGGTAGGATTAGCCGCCAGATAACCGGTGAGCACCATCGATGTTGCCGACTGCGAGGCAACCGGTATAATAGAATCGTAAGGTCCCGTAGGTCCGGCAGAAGAAGCGTAAATAGTATACTGCACAAAAGCACCGCAGGCGTTAGCCGGAGGGTTAGTCCACGACATCGTAATGTTGCCGTTCGCGGCATTATTCTCCACACATTGCAGATCGGGGGCAAAAATTGTCTGCGCAAAACTTCCGGTAAAGAAATTGAGAAGAAGAACCGATAGGAAGAAAAACTTTTGCTTCACGCTTTTAAAAAATGGTTGCAATTATAAAGAGTTAAAGCCAAACGGTTTAGTTGCAAAGTTATTTTACCCTACAGTTACCTTATACATCTTATCGTAGTCGAGATATTTATTGGCCAGCTCGAGTAATTCTTCGGACGTTACCTCACGAACAGTCTTCAGAAATTCCTGTATGTAATCCAAATCCTGATGGTAGATGAGAAGTCCTTTCAGAGTTTCAGAGAATTTCATAGGTCCGTCAATACTCCGCAGAATTTTACCGCTGATGTAATTCTTCACCACGCCTAACTCCTCCGCTCCAATAGGTTCGGTGCGCAGCCGGTTTATTTCGAACTGAATTTCTTTCAGGGTGGCCTCGCGCACATCGGTGCCTACTTCCGAAGAAATTTCAATAAAGCCCGAATGAGGATACGAAACAAAAGAAGAATGGATGCCATAGGTATATCCTTTCTCTTCGCGAATGTTGCTCATAAGCCGCGAACCGAAATAGCCGCCAAACACGGTATTGAGTACCGATAATTTCTGAAAATCGGGATGCGATTTATTGATGCTCAGGTTGCCCACCATCACTGCACTCTGCACCGAATCGGGTTTATCGGTATGGTGAACCAAATTGGAAGAGGACTCGATTGTATGTGTGATATTCTCTGCTGCTTTTTCGCGCAGCCAGCTTGTACTTCCAAAATTCTGATTCAGCTTTTTCACCAGCGAATCGTCAAACTTTCCCGAAACAATAAGCGTGAGATTAGAAGCGTTGTAATATTTGCTGAAGAAGGATTTTAAATCAGCAGATGAAATAGTATCGAACTGCTCCACCTCCGTTATTCTTCCGTAAGGGTGTTTTTGCCCGAACAGAACATCTACAAACTTCCGGTTCGCCAGAAAATCGTTCTTCTTTAAATCTACTGCCAACCGTTGTTTGCGGTTGCTGATAATAGTTGCCAATTCGTTTTCGGGAAAAATTGAATCGGTAAAAATATCAGCTACCAAAGGCAGAAGATGGTCAACATGTTTGTTGAGGCAATAAAGCGATGCACCGGCAGTTTCAAAACCGGCACCGTTATTAAAGTTGGCACCATAAAAATCAAACAGGTCTGCAATTTGTCTCTCCGTATGGCTCGAAGTTCCTTCGCGCAGCATACGGCTGGCAAAATCGGCTATCAGGTTTTTTTCTTCAAACCATTTACCCGCCATAAACATCCACTCAACTTTTACAACCTCCTGTTCACCATTGTTTAACAGGTAAACCGGAACACCGTTATCAAGATTTAACTTCTCCACATTAGGCAGTGCAAGCGAATCAATCAGATTTATTTCGGGGGCTATTACTCTGTTCATGTTTTAATTATTGCTGAAATAGCGAATGGTATTGCTATTCTCTTTTCTGAAAATTTTTGTTGCAGCCTGCTGCAGTTTATCGGAAGTAACGGCTGCGTATTTCTCTATCTCCTTATTTACATCATTCAGGTTGCCGAGCATATCAAAGTAAGCAAGGTTCATCACACGGTTCAGCACATTCACCTCACCAAAGGTGACAAACGCCTCTATTTTGTTTTTCACTTTAGTCAGTTCCTCTTCCGAAACTTTTTTATTCACCATTTCGGCCAGCACTTCTTCTACCGCTTTTTCGGCTACCTCCATCGAAACATCTTTGCTCAATCGTCCTTCAATCATTAACAGCCCAGCATCTATTGTTTCGGTAGAATAGGCGCTGATGCTGCTGAACAACTTCTTTTCTTTCACCAATTGCTGATAAAGGCGCGAAGAATCACCTGTGCTCAAAATATCGCGCAACAAATCCGAGGCATGAAAATCTTCATCCATGCGCGCACACATTTTGTATGCTTTGTAAAGTGCGTTCACCGGCACATCGGCTTTCACTTCCAGAATTCTTTCTTCGTTCTGTGCCGGTTCCTTCGGAAAGTTGCGGACAATCTTTTCGCCCGAAGGAATTTCACCAAACCATTTTTCAGCTAACACTTTCACTTCCTGCGCTTTCACATTTCCGCCAACTACGAGCACCGCATTGTTCGGACGATAATACTTGAAGAAAAAATCTTTTGCTGACTGCATCTGCACCTGTTCAATATGCTGCAGGTTCAAACCAATTACCGGCCACTGGTAAGGATGAACTTTATAGGCAAGCGCGCACATCTTATGCCATACATCGCCATAAGGCTGGTTGATATAATGCTCCTTAAATTCTTCCATCACCACATTCTTCTGTGTACTCAAACTCTCATCTTCAAAGGCGAGCGACAGCATCCGATCGCTCTCTAACCAAAAAGCAGTTTCGAGGTTATTGGCCGGCAGTATGTTGTAATAATTAGTGATATCGTTTGATGTAAAGGCATTATTTTCTCCTCCGGCATTTTGCAGCGGGGTATCAAACTCAGGAATGTTCACTGAACCCTCAAACATAAAATGCTCAAACAAGTGTGCAAAGCCGGTTTGCTTCACCTCTTCATCGCGCGAACCCACTTTGTAAAGAATATTTACAACGGCCATAGTGGTAGCCGGGTCTTCGTGAACGATAACTTTTAAACCATTCTTTAAAACAAATTCTTCAAACTTTATCATCGCTGAAATTGAGGGCGTAAAAGTATTTATAAAGTTGACAGTTTACAGATGACAGAACACTGCGGTTTTAATACATTTGGCTCGAAAATATTGCAAGTATGATTTCAGTTAAAAAAGTAGGTATAGCAGGTGCCGGAGCCATGGGAGCTGGCATTGCACAGGTTTTTGCGCAGGCAAATTTCGAAGTCGTGTTGTTTGATGTAAACGCAGCGCAACTCGAAAAGGCTAAAGGGGAGATAGAGAAAAATCTTGCACAGGCAATTTCAAAAAATAAAATTTCGGAAGCCGATAAAAGCGGTGTATTAGCACGAATCACCTTTTCTTCAGAAATAAATTCGCTGAAAGCAGATCTAATTATAGAAGCAATCGTAGAAAAACTGGAAGTCAAACGCGAGTTATTTCAAAAGTTAGCAGAGATAAATTCTGCCGAAACAGTTTTGGCAACAAACACTTCGTCTATTCCTGTTACCAGAATTGCAAAAGATATACCGAATCCTCAACGGGTAGTCGGAATGCATTTTTTCAATCCTGCACATTTAATGAAACTGGTAGAAGTAATTTCGGGTGCAGAAACTTCGAAAGAAGTGGCAGAAACTATCAAACAGCTTTCAATCATCATTGGTAAAACGTCCATTATGTGCAGCGACTCACCGGGTTTTATTGTGAACCGTGTAGCTCGTCACTATTATGTGGAGAGTTTGAAAATTTTGGAAGAAAAAGTGGCGACCAATGAAACTATCGATACTCTGATGGAAAGTTCCGGTTTTAAAATGGGTCCTTTCAAACTGATGGACCATGTAGGTAACGACATCAACTTTGCAGTTACGTCTTCCCTATTCGAATCTTTTCATCAAGATGCGAAATTCCGTCCCTCACGAATTCAGCAACAAAAAGTAGATGCCGGTCACCTCGGTAAAAAAAGCGGCAAGGGATTTTACAATTACAGTTGAACGTTTACATTTTTCTTGAAACATTTTATATAAACGGACAGAAAGAACCGTGCATAAAATTTTTAGAATGAAAAATTTTATGCAGGTTTGCCACCCTCTGAAATGAAGTGATGTTTGACTGTTGTCAAACAAAATGCCCGGGTGGCGAAATTGGTAGACGCGCTCGTTTCAGGTGCGAGTCCCCGAAAGGGGATGGGGGTTCGAGTCCCTTCTCGGGCACAATTAAAAGCCTTTATGCGTAATAATATTTTTACGTTTAAAGGCTTTTTTCATTCTCTCAAACCCGGCAATATTCACCGGTTTTAATTAAGGCCGCAAACACAATCAAATAATATCCTCATATTATTTTACTCACTTTTTACCTTCATAAGTTGGCAATGTATTTCGCTTTTCTATTTTTGCCTACGGAGAGATGGCAGAGCGGTTGATTGCAGCTGTCTTGAAAACAGCCGAAGGTGATGAGCCTTCCGTGGGTTCGAATCCCTCTCTCTCCGCTTAAGATAAAAGCTCCTCATTATTGAGGGGCTTTTTGTTTTTTAGATTTCCAATAAAACCAAGCAAATACATTAACACTACCACGTCAACAATTGTTGAAGTAGCGAATTATCGAAATTAATGGCAGGGATGCTGAGGCGTGTTTTAGGTCAATGAAAAAAGTTGCATCGGGACCACCCCCAACTTAAAAAATAATTTATTCGATTTATCAATGAATGAAACGCAGTGATTTATTTATCACTGCGTTTCATTACGATATGTGCTATTGACCTTATTTCGTCAGCACTACTTTCTTGGTATAAATCTCGTTGGCTGATGATACCACCGCTGTATA
>CAIYOV010000176.1 GCA_903927935.1 uncultured Bacteroidota bacterium
TTGAAATGATTCAAAAAAATAACATTCCAACATTCATTCTTCTCAACAAAATTGATTTATACCAAAAAGAAGAAACAGAAAATCTGATTGCAGAATGGAAAAAGAAGTTAGATAAATGTGAGGTGATTCCTATCACAGCATCGTCAGGTATCAATGCAAAAAAAGTAATAAAGAAAATTGTTGAATTGCTTCCCGAATCGCCTCCTTATTACGATAAAGATCAATTAACGGACAGAAATACGCGGTTTTTTGTATCTGAAATTGTTCGAGAAAAAATTTTCCTGAATTACACCAAAGAAATCCCTTATTCATGCGAAGTAATTGTTGAATCCTATAAAGAGGATGAAAAAATTGATCGCATACGTTGCTTGATATTTGTTGAACGTGAATCGCAAAAAGGAATTATTATTGGCAACAAGGGTGACGCGCTTAAAAAGGTTGGTATTGAAGCCCGAAAAGATATCGAAGCTTTTATTGGCAAACATGTGCATCTGGAATTGTTTGTAAAAGTGAAGGACAAATGGCGCGACAATGCCAATACACTTAAAAATTTCGGATATACAAATCAGTAGACCAAGGCAACCAAAAGCAGGCAATAATTACAAAACAATTTATAAGAAATGGGATTTACAATAGCAATAGTAGGCAGACCAAATGTGGGGAAATCAACCCTCTTTAACCGGTTAGTTGGTGAAAAGAAGGCGATTGTTGACGATGTGAGTGGAGTAACGCGCGACCGCATTTATGGCGAAAGTGATTGGGGTGGGAAGAACTTCAACGTAATCGATACAGGCGGATTTGTTCCCCGTTCAAAGGATATTTTCGAAAAACATATCCGCGAACAGGTGCTCATTGCAATGGAGGAAGCTTCGCTCCTGCTCTTTGTGGTTGACGCAAGTACCGGTATTACTACACTTGATGATGAGTTTGCCAATCTGCTTCGCAAAAATCAGAAAAATGTCTTTCTGGTAGTGAATAAAGTAGATAACATACAGCGGATGCACGAAGCCAATGAGTTTTACAGCTTAGGCATCGACAATATTTTTTTTATCGCATCTATGACCGGCTCGGGAACCGGAGAACTTTTAGATGCCGTGGCGGAACGAATTCCTGACGAACAGGAAGAAAAGACAGAAGAAAATATTCCTAAGGTTTGCATTATCGGTCAGCCGAACGTAGGTAAATCTTCATTGGTAAATGCCTTGTTGGGTGAAGAAAGAAATATTGTAACTGACATAGCAGGTACTACCCGCGACTCTGTTCATACCCGCTTTACTAAATTCGGCAAGAACCTAATTCTGATTGATACCGCAGGAATCAGAGGCAAAGCCAAAGTGCATGAAAATCTTGAGTTCTATTCGGTAATTCGTGCCGTAAAAGCTTTAGACGAATCAGACATTGCCGTGATTGTGTTAGACGCTTCAAAAGGAATAACTCATCAGGATTTAACCATTTTCAAAATGGCAATTAAAAAGCATAGAGGGATAATTATTGCAGTTAATAAATGGGACTTAATAGAAAAGGAAACCAATACCGCCAGAGATTACGAAGCAATTTTACGCTCTAAACTTGCACCTTTTAATGATGTACCGATTATTTTCATTTCAGCCTTAGAAAAACAACGAGTGTTCAGAATAATTGAAATCATTGAACAGGTTTATATTAATCTCCGGAAAAAAATCACTACATCTCAACTAAATGAGGTAATGCAGAAAGCCATTTCACATTACAGCCCACCAGCCATGGATGGGAAATTAGTGACCATTAAATATGTAACACAGTTACCCACCCCAACTCCTTCGTTTGCGTTCTTCTGCAATCACCCAAAATACATACGCGGACCTTATAAGGGTTATTTAGAAAATAAACTGCGAGAGGCATTCGATTTCACAGGAGTACCCGTAAATATCTTCTTCCGCGAAAAATAGGTTTTTGGAAACCCTTTTAAAGAAAATGGTTTTTCGGCTTATCAACAGGGGTTAAAAATATTTTTCACAAAATTTGCAATTACTTAATTTGGAAAATTATATTTGCGCGTCAATTAATTAACCTAACCAAAAAAACTAAAAAGAAAAA
>CAIYOV010000177.1 GCA_903927935.1 uncultured Bacteroidota bacterium
CAGATTTAACCGGTAGCATTCTGAACGACATATCAATTGCAGACTCAACGATAGCTTACGCAGTAGGTGACAGTGCCACGGTGCTGAAGACAATAGACGGAGGATTAAACTGGACACCGCAGGTAATTGACAACTCATTAAGTGGTAACGAGCAAATCAGGTCTGTGAATTTCTACGACCGTAATTTTGGAGCAATAGCTGGCAGAGACGGATTGCTTTATGTTTACCTAGGCAGCCCGCTTCCTTACACTACGTTTCACACGGAGCAGGCCAGCGCACTAACTTATACCTTGGCTAGATTAAACGCAACAATTAATAAGGTAACGGTTCCCATGAATTTGTTTTTTGAATACGATACCACGGCAGCCTTTACACATTCCGTTCAGGCAACCCCTGCATCGGTAAACGATACCATATTACATCATATTTCGTCCGTTGTAAATTCATTACTACCCTTTACGGTTTATTACTACAGGTTAAAAGGGGTAACAGGGGCGAACACTTATTACGGAAACACTCAAACTTTTTATACAGCAACTATATCAGGGCCCAATAATTTTGAAACTAAAACGGCCACAGAGGTGACTGACTCATCAGCTGTTTTAAACGGCAGTATTAATGGGGTTTATTTTCCTACACCGGTTCCGGTAAGTTTTGAATACGGTACCAGCGAAAATTTAGGAATAGAAATAACCGCAGGAACGGCATCATTAACCGATACACTTTCGCATTTGGTTTCAGCAGTTCTTACCGGCCTTTCGCCCGATACCACGCTTTACTATTACCGGTTGAAAGTTCAGGTGGGGACCGATACTTATTTCGGAGATATAAGACGATTGAACACCGGAACTCCTGAAATACCCAACTGGGATTTTCAGAACTGGCAAAATAAAACCATTCCATTGCCGGCCGACTGGACAGTAATTGGCAATAATATGCAACAAGTGCCCGGTCATGCCGGGAACTATGCCATTAAAATATCGAGGCAAACTGCGCTGGGTAATTGCCGGTATGTACCCCTTGGAGGTAGTGGTGCTTATCTTTATGCCGGACAACCTTTTCATTACAGACCCGATTCATTAATATTTTATGCCGATTATAATCTTGTTCCCGGAGACAGTGCCAGTGTTTGGGTGCGGTTGTACAGCGGAAACAATACGATGGCCAATAACCTGTTTTATATAACAGGAAATTCGGGCAGCAACTTCAAACGTTTTTCTTTTCCCTTATCATATAGTTCATCCAGCATACCAGATAGTCTTATCCTGGCTTTTTTCCCTATTAATTTTTTTGGTTCCTCCCGCTCTGATAATCCTGCTAATTTTATTGCCTTAGATGATATTGGCTTTTTGCCGGCAGCACCTTCAGTAACCAATGGAACGTTTGAGAATTGGTTTACCTATAACTTTAATGAGCTGGAAGAATGGAATTATTCGAAGTATATACCGGCCGGATTCAGCCAGGGAACCGCTCAGCCAAGTATAGTTCGAACCTTGTTTGCGCAGCCCGATGATTATGCAGCAGAGGTGCAGATTTATGCTTATGATGGAAATTTTATGGATATTACTTTGGGGTTTGGCAACAGCAATGTTGCCTTTACTAAAGGGTTTGCGGTGAACGGCAGGCACCAGTCTTTCAATGGTTATTATCAATATGCTCCGGAGAATGCAGACACGATGAGGCTTTATGTAGGGATGTTTAATGCCGGGCAAAAGATAGGTACCGGTTACTACGCTACGCCTACACCAGCCACTTCCGGTTTTATTCCGTTTGATATACCCATTAATTATTACCCGGTTACAAACCTTATTCCCGATAGCGCAGGTATAGAAATAAGTGCCGGTGTTCAACCCTCAAAGGGGGCGTCAAAAATCAGAATTGATAAGGTCAGTTTTGACGGATTGCGAAAAGCAACTATTGATTCTACAGTAGCATTAACGGCTAATACGTTAGAAATTGAAAACGGAATACGGGTTTACCCTAACCCGTCTAAAAACAACATTACCATAGAATGGGCTGGTTCGGGTAACGAAAATAGATTATTTCAGTTGATGGACCTAAACGGACGACTGGTGAAAGAAATTTTGTTTACACAGCAGGAGAACCTTCGGATTAATTTAATCGTTGCCGAACTCGAAAGCGGGTTTTATTTTTTACGAATGCAATCGGGCAATAAGATGTATTATAGAAAAATAGCGGTGGTGAAATAACTACCGCTAATAGATTGTTTAATATTTTCGTTGAACATGAATAGAATACTTGCTTTCTTACTGGTTGTTACCGGTCATATTTTATTTGCACAGCAATGGCATTACTACAACCCTTCTTTTGGTTTTGATGTAAATACGGTATATGCACTAAGCCCCGGAGCGATAGCTGCAGGCGGAGGACAGGAAACAAACGATTCGTTTCAAATTATGGTTCACACAGACGATTACGGACAATCGTGGGTGGAGAACGAGCATGACGGCCTTGCCGCATGGAATAAATCCATTGCTTTTTCCGATCCGGTAAACGGGTTTGGAGCCGGTTATGACGGACGGATTATTAAAACAAATGATGGCGGGCTTCACTGGGGCTTTGCCAATTACCCTGTGCACCGCGATTGGAATAAGATAGTGAATGTAAGCCCGCAAACCTATTTTGTGGCAGGCGGTAACCGGTCAAATGATTCGGTACAAACCATATTAAAAACGGGCGATAACGGAGCGAACTGGGTGGTTGTTTACGACCAACCGGGCCCTTGGCTAAAGTCTATATTTTTTACCGATACACTAAATGGTATTGCGGTAGGTGACAGCGGGGTGATTCTTAAAACCATGAATGCAGGGAATGCCTGGACACCGGTAGTGGCACCGGTTCAGCGGGACTTTAACGGAGTAACATTCATCAATGCCGATACCGGTTATATAGTAGGTGGTAATACCAACCACCGGACAATTCTAAGAACTGACAATGCAGGATTAAACTGGACGGTAATATCAGATGTCACCAGAGGTATACTGAACGACATCTCCTTTGCCGACTCCTTAGTTGGTTATGCGGTGGGCGACAGTGCCATGGTGCTGAAGACAACAGATGGAGGATTGAACTGGATAGCGCAAACCATTGACAACACAATGATTGGAAACGAGCAGATCCGGTCGGTTAATTTCTATAACCGGAATTTTGGTGCCGTGGGAGGAGCCGCAGGATTGCTTTATGTATATCTGGGCAGTCCGCTGCCATACAGTACCTTTCATACCGGACAGGCTACAGGAATAACTTATACTTCTGCTACACTGAATGCAGCAATAAACCATGTTACGGTTCCTATGAATTTATATTTTGAATACGATACAACAGCTTTGTTTTCACATTCAGTTCAGGCTACACCGGCATCGGTAAACGATACTATAC
>CAIYOV010000178.1 GCA_903927935.1 uncultured Bacteroidota bacterium
AATTACAAAAAAAGACACATTCTGAATTAGAATTCGATGCCGATTCATAAAAAATGATTAAGGATTTTGGTTAAGGATTTCATCCTAAAATTATCAAAAATGGCTCTTAGGCGATCTGACCTGGTTTCGAAAAAAATATCCATTTTTAGTTAATGATTTCATCCAAGTAGAGATCTTAGATTTCTAAGCGAAATGAATATTAAATTGAAAAATTTTACACAAGATCTTTCCTTTTCTTAAATTCTGCCACTTCGTCTTAAACTTTGACAAAATAGAATTACAAAATATAATAGCACGTAAATTGTTATTAGCATTGCTCAACAAAAAAACAAAATACAATGGGAGGAATCTTTGTAATCGTTATCGTTTTTATGCTTGTTAGCTGGTTAGTAAGCATGCGACTTAAAAGTAAATTCAAACAGTACTCAGAAGTGGCTTTCCGCGGAAACATGACTGGCGCAGAAATAGCTGCAAAAATGTTATCAGATAATAATATTGATAATGTTAAAATAATTTCTGTAGAAGGTCAACTCACCGACCACTACAACCCGCTTGAAAAAACGGTGAACCTATCGCCCGAAGTTTACAGCGGAAGAAGTGTTGCTGCTGCTGCAGTGGCAGCACACGAGTGCGGTCATGCGGTACAACATGCACATGCATATATGTGGCTCGGCTTACGCTCAAACTTAACTCCTGTGGTAAGTTTTGCCTCGCGCTGGATGCAGTGGATTTTGCTGGCAGGTATTCTCACCATCACCATTTTTCCTTACCTGTTGTTATTTGGCATTATCCTTTTTGCTGCAACTACTTTCTTTTCGTTCGTTACTCTGCCAGTTGAATTCGATGCATCAAACAGGGCATTAGTCTGGCTAGAAAGTTCGGGAGTAACTTCCTCACAAGAGCACGAAATGGCAAAAGACGCTTTAAAGTGGGCGGCTATGACTTATGTTGTTGCAGCTCTTGCATCTCTTGCTACTTTACTTTATTATGTTTCTATTTTTCTGAGAAGAAGATAATAGATAGGAAGTCGAACAACCAATAATAACGAAAATGTCTTCTCAAAATATGGGAGGACATTTTTGTTTTTATCAATGGTATAATTGAGTGCCGAAAAATAATAAGTCAAACATTTGCAACTCTGTTGATAAAATTTACTTTTGCGTTCCCTTTTTAAAAAGGGGGATAAAAAAACAACTAAAATCAATGGGTCATAAAACAAGTCCTATAGCTAATCGCCTCGGTATTGTAAGAGGATGGGAAAGTAACTGGTATGGTGGAAAAGACGCTGGTCTAAAACTGGTAGAAGACGAAAAAATTCGTCAGTATATTAAGGCGCGTATTCAAAAAGGCGGCATTGCACGAGTGGGTATTGAAAGAACCATGAAACGTGTAACTGTTACGATACACACCAGCCGTCCTGGTATTATTATCGGACGTGGAGGCGGAGAAGTTGACCGCGTTAAAGAAGAATTGAAGAAACTGACCGGCAAGGAAGTTCAAATCAATATTGTTGAAATTCGCAGACCTGAAATCGAATCGGCTATCGTTGGCGAAACCATCGCAAAGCAATTAGAGGCACGTATCAATTATAGAAGAGCATTGAAAATGGCAATCGCATCAGGAATGCGTATGGGTGCCGAAGGAATTAAAATCCGTGTATCAGGTCGTATTGGCGGAGCAGAAATGGCTCGAACCGAAGAATACAAACAAGGAAGAACACCTCTTCACACCTGGAGAGCTGATATCGATTATTCTATTACAGAAGCTCAAACTATCTACGGAAAAATTGGTATTAAAGTATGGGTTTGTAAAGGTGAGGTTTACGGTAAAAGAGATTTGACCGGAGCTTTTTCATCTGAGCAGAAAGAAGAAAAACGTCAACCGAAAGGAAGAATTGGCGGTGGAGAAAGAAGAGATCGCGCTCCAAGAGATAAGAAATAATTTAAGTATAAAGACAAGATAAAATAAACAGTCATGTTATTACCTAAACGGACCAAGTGGAGAAAAACCCAAAAGGGTAGAGTTGCCGAAACCACACAACGTGGTCACGAAATATCTTTCGGAACTTTTGCGCTTAAATCATTAGAGAGCGGAAAAATAAGTAACAAGCAGATTGAAGCTGCGCGTGTAGCTTTCACCCGCTTTATGAAACGCGAAGGAAAAGTTTGGATACGCATTTTCCCGGATAAACCAATTACCAAAAAACCTTTAGAGGTTCGTATGGGTAAAGGAAAGGGAAATCCAGAAGGTTGGGAGGCTCCCATTCAGGCGGGTCGTATCATTTTTGAAGTAGACGGTGTTAGTCGCGAAGTAGCTTTAGAAGCTATGACACTTGCTGCTCACAAAATGAGTGTAAAAACAAAATTCATCACCCGCAGAGATGCTGTTGAAGGATAATTCACTAAATCAATTAATAGAAATGTCATGGGAGTTAATAAAAAAATAAATCACGAAGATATCCGCCAGTTTGTAACGGATGATTTAGTAGTAAAAATTGCTACCGATACGGCCGAGTTAAAACGACTTGAATTCAATCATGCCGTTACACCGCTTGATAACCCGGTAAGCATTCGTGCTAAGAGAAGAGATGTTGCTCGTCTTAAAACTGAATTGGCAAAACGTAATAACGAGAAAAAAGCTTAACAGAAAATGGAAAGAAATCTAAGAAAAGAAAGAGTTGGTTTAGTAACCAGCGATAAAATGGATAAAACCATCACAGTTTCTATTGAAAGAAAAGTGAAGCACCCCATATATGGTAAGTTCGTGAAAACTACCAAAAAGTTCAAAGCGCATGACGAAAAGAATGATGCAAAAGCTGGTGATACTGTAAAGATCAGCGAAACACGTCCTTTAAGCAAAACCAAGCGCTGGAGATTAGTGGAAGTAGTGGAGAGAGCTAAATAAAAAGTAAGCAGTAATTTGCAGGTGGCAAAACAGCCAAGCGCAATTCAAAATCTAAAATAAAAGAAGATGTTACAGCAAGAATCAAGAGCCAATGTGGCCGACAACAGCGGAGCAAAAGAAGTATTGGTTATCCGTGTAATCGGAGGAACTAAAAGAAGATATGCGCGTATTGGTGACAAAGTAATAGTTGCCGTAAAGAAAGCTATGCCAACAGGCGGTGTTAAAAAAGGAAGCGTAAGCCCAGCAGTGGTGGTAAGAACTACCAACGCTACCCGCAGAAAAGACGGCTCTTACATTCGTTTTGACGATAACGCAGTAGTTTTATTGACTCCGCAGGATGAACCAAGAGGTACACGTATCTTTGGACCAGTAGCCCGCGAACTTCGCGACAAGCAATTTATGAAGATTGTTTCCCTTGCACCGGAAGTGCTTTAATTAATAATCAGAAATAAAGATATAGTTATGAAATTTCATGTAAAGAAGAATGACGAAGTAATCATCATAGCAGGTGATGACAAAGGAAAGAAAGGTCGTGTGATTGATGTAGACCGTCAAAAAAGCCGGGTGTTTGTTGATGGTGTAAACCTGAATAGCAAACATACCAAGCCGAATGCAAAGAACCCTAACGGAGGAATTGTAAAAACTCCGGGCTCCATACATATCTCTAATGTGCAATTGCTTTCAGATGGTAAAGCAACACGCATTGGGAGAAAAGAAGAGAAAGGCAAGACAGTAAGAGTAGCGAGAAAGACCGGAAAGATTTTAGACTAATTACTTCGGTAAGATATAAAAAGAAAAGGCGGACATAGTTCCGCCTTTTCTTTTTATGATTCAATAGACAAATCAATTTACCCTTCTCCAAAAAACAACGGCTACATTATCTGGTCGGGTTTCAGTTCCGGCATTACCGGTGTCCATATTCCCAACATTAAGATTGAAGGTATGTGTATGGTCGGCAATAGTATGTGTATGTGCTCCATCGGTAGCAATAGTATGAACATGTCCCATGCAGCCATCGCTTAACCTACCCATAAAGTTACCTGCGGTATGCCTACCATCCCAACCACTACCACAAGTAGTAGGATTATCACCCATTGAAAGGTTAAGGGCATCGCTCGAAAGATTATCATCATACGGAATCCAGGTGTTAGCGTTGTTGGTAACAGCACCTGAAGTAGAACCGGTGTGGTTATGGCTGCCATCGCTAGATGTGGTAAGCACACCTGAACCATTTATAACCCCGGCAATAGTATGAGTATGGTCCTGCACAGTATTGGTTTGAAGCGCACCAGTTAAAACTCCACCGGTTACCACATTAGAAGCTCCACCTCTGGCGCGTATAAATTCACCATTTGCAATATCAGAACTAACCCACTGCGTGCAAGGATAAATGGCATTAGGATCAGCAGCATTGAACCATTGAATATAAGTTGAACCGATTGGTGGAGTATTTACGTTTTGCCAGCAAGTACCAGTGTAAACTTCTACGGTTCCTAATGTGGTGTTGTATCGCACCGAACCGGCAGGCGCACCAACTGGTTGTTGAGCAGTTGTGCCATTAGGTAAGCCAATAGCATCGGTAGTGTTAAGTTGAAACGAAACAACCGGTGTAGTAGTATTTAAGCCAATATTATTTCCACTTTGAAATAAAACTGAATTGCAAACTGCAGTAGCAGAAGAAAACATGGCTATGTTTCCAGTGGTTGCTGTATTACAAACAGCAGAAGCAGGGCATAGCGAATTCCATGCACCGTTATAATAAAAATAGCAACCAATGTTTGTATCAAATACCAGTAAACCTGAAGCTGGAGCAGCTATAGCCGTTCGTTCCAAAGTGGTCATACGTGGAGCTAGAAAGCCTTTTGTATTGGAGTTCAATTCGAGAATTGAAGAAGCATCAGGGGTTGGAGTTCCTATGCCGACATTATTTTGAGAATAGACAAATGTTACAGATGAGCAGACCAAAACCAGTAGTAAAAAATTTCTCATAGAGGCAATTTAATGAGATGAAGATATGTTTTTCAAATCGACAGTTGCAAAAGATGGAAATAAAAAAGGCATCCCGAATGAGATGCCTTCTTCTATGTTGTATACAAAATTATTTTGCTACAGCTACACGTTTTGTCAAACCGCTTTTGAGATTCGCTGCTTTGTTAGCATGTATGTATCCTCGTTTTGCCAATTTATCAATAGCTGCAAAAACTTGCGGAAGTGCCTTCTTTGCTTCAGCCGGCTTCTTTTCTGCACGCAAATCGCGAATCAGGTTACGCGTTGTTTTTGCATAAAATCTATTTTCCAGTCTTCTCTTTGCAGTCTGACGAATTCTCTTCTTTGCCGATTTGTGATGTGCCATTTTTATCTCTTTTTTAAAAGGAGTGCAAATATATACGCATCCCT
>CAIYOV010000179.1 GCA_903927935.1 uncultured Bacteroidota bacterium
GCAGAGAAAATTATCCACCTTTTTTAAATGGTCGAATTATCAAACGTATATTTCTATCGTAGTTGATATAACTCCAAACCCAGTTAATAAATACAACAACTCTGTTTCTAAAGCCAACTAGCAACATAAGGTGTAACCCCATCCAAGCCAGCCAGCCGAAAAACCTGCCAAAGGTAAAGTTACCTACTTCGACTACAGCACGGTTTCTTCCAACAGTAGCCATCGTTCCTTTATCGAAATATGAAAACTTATCGGGGGCACACTGCTTTAAACTTTTCTTCAGATTACTTGCCACCAATTGCGCCTGCTGGATAGCCACCGGTGCAATTTGCGGATGCCCGTTCCGAAATTTTTCCTGTACCATACAAGCCGCATCGCCAATGGCGAAAATATTTTCGTAGCTTTTTACTTTGCAGTAATCATCAATAATTATTCTTCCGCGTGCGTTAATAGATTCTTTATTTAATCCGTCAATCAATACTGCTTTAATACCCGCAGCCCAAATTAAACCCGAGGTAAGCAGTTGCTTGCCGCTTTTCATTTCTACAACAGAACCATCGTATTTTGCAACACCGGTGTTCAACCAAACTTCGCAACCTAGTTCATCCAGATAAGTATTAGCACGTTTACGATTAATTTCATTCATGGCTTGCAAAAGTTCGCCACCATTTTCAATCAATACCACGCGCATCTTTCTAAAGTCGAGTTCCGGATAATCGTTTGGCAATACGTGCTTTTTTAGTTCACACAAAGCACCGGCTAACTCTACACCGGTAGGTCCGCCACCTACTACTGCAAAAGTCATCAGGGCTTCCTGTTCGTGCAAATCTTTAATGAGCAAAGCCTTTTCAAAATTCTGAAGAATTAAACTACGAAGGTCAAGTGCTTCGGTTACACTCTTCATGGGCATTGCGTGTTCTTCAAAATCTTTTATGCCAAAGTAGTTAGTGGTTGAACCGGTTGCAATAATCAGGTAATCGTATTTTATTTCTCCAATACTGGTGATGAGTTTGTTTTCTTCTGAAACAAGTTGTTGCACTTCCCCCATGCGGAAGTGAAAATTCTTCTGCCCTTTAAATATTTTTCGGATAGGATAAGCAATAGAGTCTGCTTCTAATCCTGCAGTTGAAACCTGATATAATAATGGTTGAAACGTGTGGTAATTGTTTTTATCAATCAACACTATTTGAACTTCTATTTTGCTTAGTTGCTTCACCAATTCTAAGCCCCCAAAACCACAACCGATAATTACAACACGAGGAACTTTTACTTCGGGAACATTGATATACATGTCGCAAAGTTTGCAATAAGTAGCTCACAATTACAATTATTTACAATAGATGTGCCCGATGCAACCTATGTAATGTTCCGAAAAGGAATTCACTTCTTGAGTTTCTTCTACCTCCACCCACCACCCAATGCCTTGTAAACATTTATTTCGGCATTCAATTGTTTCTTTTTTATTTCAATCAACTCCATTTTCGATTCCAACGCTTCGCGTTGGGTGAGTAGCACCTCTCCGTAATCAGCCCGTGCAGATTTAAAGAGGTTATCGGATATAGTAATGGATTGGGTGAGTATTTCCACTTCGTTGGATTTGGTAGTGAAACTCTTGGAGTAATTATCAATACCCGACAACTCGTTCTGCACTTCGGTGAATGCCTTTAAAATACTTTGCTCGTATTTAAGTACCGCCTGCACCTGTTTGGACCTTGAACTCTTATAGGCAGCTACAATAGCGTTGCGATTAATAAGCGGTGCCATCATATCGGCAAAAACATTATAGAGCAGAGAAGTGGGGTTGAACCATACAGCCGGGTTAAACGCCTGAAAACCTGCCGATGCCGAAATACGGAACGTAGGGAAGAAGTTAGCCTTCGCAACTTTTATATCCAACTTAGAGGCTGCGAGTTCCTGTTCCGCCTGCCTAATGTCCGGACGGTTTTCTAATAACTGACTTGGCACACCTGCTGAAATAGAATCAAAAACAGTTTTGTTGAACGAAGAATCGTTACGTATAACAGGAGCAGGGAACCTACCGATTAAGAAGTTAATCTTGTTTTCGGTCACCGCAATTTGCTGTTGGATATCGTATTGCAAGTTCTTTGTATTGAGCAATTGTGCCTCGAACCTGTTGACAGCTAACTGTGTAACACGAGCAGCATCTTTTTGCATCCTCACAATATTTAATGCGCTTTGTTGTATGTCAATATTCTTGCGGATAATTTCCAACTGGTTATCGAGAGTTACTAGTTCGTAATATGAATTGGCAATTTCTGAAATCAGATTGGTGACCATAAAGTTCTTGCCCTCCACACTGGCTAAGTATCGCGCCACTGCAGCATTCTTGCCGTTCCGCAGTTTTTTCCAA
>CAIYOV010000180.1 GCA_903927935.1 uncultured Bacteroidota bacterium
ACTGATAACATATCATCTTTGAACGGTTTGGTGATTGCTAATTATAGCCCCAGCCTTCCTACTTATACCATGCAAAATGTTGTGATTTACCCTTATTTATCTTCGCTAAATAATCAAATAGTTTTAGGAGCAGAAATGCCCGTAATGACTTTAGGTAGCCATCCAATCACTCGAAATCAAGCAGTTGGCGATTCATTTAGCTTCGGCTTAAATATACATGATAATTTAGGGAATGATATTGAGTATGGTGCTGTAAGCGGAAGCATTAAAATACAAAGCATTCCTAACTGCACGGGTGGTGGGGCATCTCTCGCTACTTGTAACATTGGCGGTCAATTCGATAATCTAGTTATAGCAAGATTTAATTCTAATAATGTTCCAATAACTGGCTCATATATTACTATATCAAATTCTACTTTTTGTGCACAAAAACAATTTTAATGGATTTTTAATTCTCCAAATAGGTTAATCGACTAATAATTAATCTTACTAAAACAAAAGGGTAAATATTTTATATGTTTTTCCGAATTTGACATAGAAGAATATTTTAGGATGTAGATGATATGTAATTTCTCTTATCGAAAACAAAAAAGCTCCGAAGAATCGGAGCTTTTTTGTTTATATAATGTCTTTATTATCTGGTTATGCCGTTTGGTTTTACAACCGGTATTTTTTGTTCACCTTGTTTAGGCTCGGCTGCCGGAATTGCGATAGCTGGAGAATTCTTTTTTACCTCTGCTGTAATAAGATATTTTGAAATGAAGTCTGAATTCATCTGCAGAATCTGATCTGCATCGTTGAATATGTTTGCAAAGGTTGTCATGCTTAATTATACGGGTGTGTTCTAATGAGAGTTACCCTTTATGATTGAATAATAACAAATCGCGAGTTGTTTACGTATCAACTATGGCAGAGTTTTAACTTCTTATTATAAACAGCTAACGAGGGTGGTTATGGGCAGCGTTATTCGGTTTACAAATACTACTTTTACACAAGTAAAAAATAGTGCATGATGCAAAAGAGATACTCATGGTTTGTTTTTGTGGTAGTTATGTTTTTTGCCGGTGAGTTTGTATCTGCGCAAACTATTCCCGGTAAATATTCTTCTATTCCGCAGTTTATGCGGTTAGCTAATGATGAAAAAGTTTCAGTAGATGAGTTCAGTCCATGGCTTGGTAAACATTTTTCTCTTCCGGCCGGAAACGCATTTAAACTGCTTTCTAAAGAAAAGGACCAGCTCGGTATGGTTCATTACCGCTACCAACAAACGGTGAACAACATTCCTGTAGAAGGCACGATGTATATTATTCACACTAAAAACGGGATGATACAAAGCATCAGCGGAGATTTACTGGATCATCTTTCGGCTCCTGTTGTCGCTTCTGTTACAAAAAGTTCTGCTGTCAGTACTGCGCTTAATTTTATTTCCGCTACCGCATACAAATGGCAATCGGATGCAGCAGAAGAGGCGTTGCGTGAAAATACAGGCAATCAAAATGCTACTTATTACCCGCAGCCCGAATTGGTTTATATGGCAGAGAACAATAAGCTTGGCTCGAATAAATTTCACCTCGCGTATAAAATGGATGTGTATGCAGTTAAGCCCGTTTCGCGCATTTTTATTTATGTAGATGCTGTAACCGGTCAGGTAATTTATACTAAGAACCGAATTGAAAATGCCGATGTTCAGGCCACTGCTCATACGCAATATGATAGTATTAGAACAATAACAACTGATAGTTATAATAGCACTTACCGCTTGCGAGAAGCGGCACGAGGTAACGGGATTAGAACCTATAATGCTTTGACTTCGACCAATCCCGGCAACACGGATTTTACGAATGCCACTACTGATTGGAATAATGTAAATGCAGCAAAAGATGAATATGCAACCGATGCGCATTTTGCCAGTGAAATGACCTACGATTTCTACAAAAACAATTTCAACCGGAACAGCTTAGATGATAATGGTTTAATACTTGCCTCTTATGTACATTATGATGTAGAATTGGATAATGCATTTTGGGACGGAGGTGCTATGAATTATGGCGATGGCAGTGCTGCTAACAATACGACTCCTTACACTACGCTTGATGTAGGCGGACATGAAATCACACATGGATTAACGCAATTTACCGCCAATTTAGATTACGTGAATGAAAGCGGGGCATTGAATGAATCTTTCAGCGATTGCATGGGCGCAGCTATCCGCCAATCTGTAAAACAATTTTCTGCTGGTCAGGCTAATCTGATTTATTTAATAGGCGATGACAACGGGACTCCTTTCCGCTCCATGAGAACCCCGAAAACTTACGGACAACCGGACACTTATCTTGGACAATATTGGTATACGGGAACTGCTGATGACGGAGGAGTGCATACGAATAGCGGAGTGCAGAACCATTGGTTTTATATTGTGGCTCAAGGTGAAGCCGGAACAAATGATAACGGTGACGTTTACAATGTACCCGGAATTACCATTGAAAAAGCACAGGCTATTACTTACCGGTCGTTGACTGTTTACCTTACCCCGAGTTCGGAATATGCCGATGCGAGAACATATTCTATACAAGCCGCACAGGATTTGTATGGAGCCTGTTCACCTGAAGTAGCGGCAGTTGCTAATGCCTGGCATGCAGTAGGAGTGGGGAATGCTTTTAATCCTGCAGTCATTACCGATTTTAACGCACCTGTAACTTCAGCCTGCTCGGTGCCTGCATCTGTTTCTTTTGCCGATGCCAGTTCTAATGCCATATATTACGTATGGAATTTTGGTGACGGAACAACCAGTAACCAACAAAACCCTTCGCATACCTACACCACTTATGGCGATTTCTCAGTTAAGCTGATGTCGTGGAGCCCAGATTGCGGAGCCGATTCTCTGATCAAAACTCAGCTTATTCATATTGCCGATAACAGACCTACGGCAACTGACACTTCTATTTGCCAGGGAACTACCACTACTTTAAATGCAACAGGAAGCGGAACCATTCAATGGTATGATTCTATAACTGATGGAAATTTGCTGGGTTCAGGGAGTTCGTTTGTTACACCAGTAGTGAATCAGGCAACTACCTATTATGCCCAGAATTTAATACCCGGACCGCTTGGTGTGGCAGGCCCGGCTACGCATAGTTTCGGTAATGGAAGTTATAATGCATACATGCACTACACGGTGTTTAATAATACCAAGCCACAAAAGCTTGTATCGGTTTTAGTTGATGCCGGAAGCGCAGGAAACCGAACCATTGAATTACGGAACAGCAGCGATATTCTAATTACATCTGCTACTGTAAATTTAACTGCAGGCAGCCAAACGGTGCCACTTAATTTTTCGTTGCCGGTTCAAAATAGTTTGCATCTGGGTATCTATACAGGCACCGCTGACTTATACCGGAACAGTTCCGGGGCGGGTTATCCGTATTACTCAACTGATAGCAGTTTGGTTATTACTTCCAACGATGTTCCTGATTTGGGTCGGTTTTATTTCTTCTACAACTGGCAGTTGGAATTAGACCCGTGTGTATCTGAACGGGTGCCGGTAACTGTGAATATGCTTAGTTCCGGATGTGCTTCGGGAATTACAGAAACAGGAGCGTTGGAAAATATTTCGTTGCTTCCAATTCCGACCGGTAATACATTGTACATTCAAGTGAATGCACAGCAGACAAATAACGATGCGAAACTATCGGTTCAGAATATTCTTGGTGAAACTATGCTTGCTAAGAACGTTCAAATAAATACGGGTAGTAATTCCTACTCAATGGATGTTTCTTCTTTTACTTCAGGTGTTTACCTGTTTACTTTGCAAAGCGGAAAAACAACCGTTACTAAACGGTTTGTGAAGAGCAATTAAACCGATTTATTTTTGGATGATGAGTTTCTTAGTTGCTGTTTGTCCGTTATTACTGATGGTTACAGCATAAATTCCATTAGCAATGTTTTCAGTACTGAGTGTTGAAAGTTGAGTGCCAAGTTGAACAGCCATCATCTTTCTTCCTGCAATATCTGTAATGGTTAAGTTACTGCCTATCATTGTTTCATCCACTTTAATATTTACTGAATTATCAGCCGGAATGGGATAAATGCTGAATGCTGAGCTTACCGGTTCATTAACCGATAACGGGTTTACGATTGTGAAGCTGCTTGAGCAAACCGTGCCATTATACGTGGCCTTGAATGTATAAGTGCCCGAAACAGTAGGCAGCAGTTTAGAAAAGCCGCGGTAGCTTGCATTATAATTTCCATTGCTGTTGTATACCCAGCTGTTAAATGTAGTTCCGTTCGGGTTCAGTATACTTAAGTTAGCGGATAGCCCCGATGTTTCATTCCTTAAATACATATAGAATTTAGCATAGCCTGCATTAAGCCCTGCACCCTGAAAAGGAATAGTGTATACCGTGCTTTCATTCGTAGTTTCAGTAGCGGGACAAGCCGGAAGAACT
>CAIYOV010000181.1 GCA_903927935.1 uncultured Bacteroidota bacterium
TTCTGCTTGCGAGAGGTCAATGCGGTTGTTGAGGAATGCTCTCTTGGTAAACTCGCCGGGTTCGGCAATGCGAATCCCCTCTTTTAAATAGCACCTGATTATCTTCTCAGCAATCAAAGGGTTTCCGTGAAAACTGATTTCTACTGAGTTCTCGCCTGTGTACGAATGGGGATTTCTAAAGACCGAAATTACCACATCATCAACAACGGAACCGGAAGCATCGCGGAATTTGCCGTAGTGAATAGTATGGCTTTTTGCCTGTTCGATTTTCGTTTTACCAGCGAAAAATTTATCTGTCATTTGAAACGCATCTTCGCCGCAAACGCGGATAACTCCGATTGCGCCGACTCCGGGTGGGGTGGCAAGGGCAATTATGGTTTCTTCTTTATGACTCATTTTGTATTGTTAAATTAGTGTATATTTGTTCACTATAATATATGTGTTATTCTGATTATGACGAATTTTAGATTAAACAATCTGCAGCAGTTCCTCGATTGAAGCAATAATATAATCAGGATTTAGTTCCAATAATTTTTCTTTTGTGCGGTAACCATATTCGACAGCGGCACACTTTGCTCCCGCGCTTCTTGCACAGATAATGTCGAACTCAGTGTCTCCTACCATCAATGTGTTTTCTATGGGGATGTTTAATTCACTGCAGATAAATAGCAGTGGTTCAGCATCGGGTTTAACTTTTATTCCGGGGCGTCTTCCCATGATAAATGTAAAATATTTTGCAAGGTCAAAATACTCAAGATTCCTTTCGGCCTGGTCCTGCCCTTTTGTGGTAAGCAGTGCTACTTTAATTCCTCTTTCGTGAAGCGCAGCAATGGTTGATTCAACATTAGGGTACATTTTGGTTGAAGAAATAAAATCAAAATATACTTCTTTAAATACTTCAATGAAGTATTCAAAATCTTCAACATGAATATCATAGATGTTAAATATATCCTGAAAGTGAGCGCCGAGGTGCTTGTCAAGCTGCTCCTTTGATAGTTTTGCTTTTATACCAAGCATCTCAAATGTTTGTATCGTTGCATCATATATAGTTTGACCTGAATCCACAAGGGTTCCGTCAAGGTCAAATACTACAAGTTTTGTATTCATAAATAATATCCTAAATAATGGATATTAAAATACAAAAAAATCAAAAGCTATTCATTCATTCGTTTAAGAATATCCTGAAGGTCATGCAGTTTTGGATTATGTAAAATAACCGGACTGTCTTTATCCTTGGTGATGTGAAGAGTCGGGATAACTCTTTTGCCGCCTGACCAGGCTATCACCTGCTGTGCAGCGCTTTCGTTTTGGTCTATATCAATTTCAGAATATTCTATTCCTTCTTCAGCAAAAAAGCGTTTCAGGTTTCGGCAGTCACCGCACCATGTAGTTGAGTAAACAGTTATTGTTGTCATATAAATTTCCTGTGTTCAATAAAGTAATTAGATTCAAATTTTGTATTTATAAATATAAGGCTTCTATTTAAACTAATGTTAAAATAGAATAAATATTTTTATTAATTCATGTTATGCAAAGCAGCAAAGAAACCTATCCATGTATTTTTTTTAACAATAACCCCGTCCTCAAGAGTTGGAGGTTTTAAGTGGGGGAAGAAATTAAAAATATTTCCAAGGTAATCCTCTCCAAACCAACCGGCAAATAGCGTTAAAACTAGCAGAAATAGCTAACAAAACATAATTATAATTGTTTTTAGGCTTAAAAAACGAATATTACGCTATAACTCCAAAATTTATTATTATTTACTTGTTTTTAATTATAATGTTCAGTATAATAATTCCGGTATAATTATTCGCATAAGAAAAATTTATACATAAAATTATTACTAACTCCAATGGTTGGGGCTGGGTGATGCAGTTATAGTGTGGTTATTTGTATTAGTTTTGCACTTTGTAAAATAGGTGAGAAGCTAGATGATGCCAAGAATACTTTGAAAGTAGTTAAAGAAAAACAACAGTTGAGTTATAACTTACATTGTTTGCTGCAGTCTTGAACCATTACTTATTGCTTATGCAAGGATTAAGTATTGCTCTCCTTTCCAGGGGAATAGTATTGGATTATCTCCCTGCTAAAGAAACCTATAGATTTTTTATTGTATTAACTTGTTGTACCGGGAGCCAGGATGTTGCACTAAATTGTGTTTTATAATAAATACTATATGAATGGAGCTACTAATGAGAAACTTATACTCTTTTCTATTTGCAATGTCTTTAATGGTCATATTGTTTTCTGGAGATGCAAATGCGCAAGCAGTTGCGACAAATTCCGGTTCGGGTTTGGCTGCAACATATACAACTTTGGCCGCGGCTATAACAGCGTTGAATAGTGCAAGTATAACTGCACCGGTTACAATAACCCTAACGGGGGATGAAACAGCACCGGCGGGCGGCTATTCGATTACCCAACTCGGTGGTACCGTTACTAATACAATCACTATTGAAAGTAGTGGTAGTATAATAACTGCATTTACCCCGCAGGTAGCGGGTCAGGAATATGATGCAATATTTAAGATTATTGGCGGAGACTATATCACAATCCGGAATTTTACTATGCGGGAAAATTCTGCTAATAATATTTCTGATGTTGCAAGTAACACGATGACAGAATTTGGCGTTGCTCTTTTTGCAGCTACTGTAACAAATGGTGCTCAGAATAATATAATTCAGAATAACATTATTACTTTGAGCTCTGCTACTCCCTATCAGAATGCGATTGGAATTTTTTCAACGTGCAATTCCTCTTCAACAAATGGAGTCATGGCAGCAACATCTATCGAGGGAACCAACTCAAACAATAAATATTATAACAATACAATATCAGGTGTTGCTCAGGGATTTTATTTTATTGCTCCGGAACAAACGGCAACAGTTTTTGAATCGGGTAATGATATAGGTGGATCTTCACTTTCAACAGGGAACAATATTACATTCGGTAAATTAAATCTCACGGGTGACTTAGGTTTTACAGGTTATTCAGGGACAACTCCGGCAGGTATATACTTTCGGAATGTAGTGGGAAGTAGCGCAAAGTATAATACGATAGCATCATATAGCACTCTTACATTAACCTGTGCCGGTATAATTGGAGCAAATGGTACAGTTCCAGCAGGAATAACATATACAACAGATTTTAGTAATAATACTATTACTTTAACTAATAATGGTATTACTGCAATTTCGGGAATTGACTATGGTTCGGGTTTGAGTACAGGCACAATAATTGGCAGTAACAATAATATCACAATCAATCAAACATCTACAACGGACAATTCTGCCGCTATAGTCGGAATAAATGCCAGTTATGCATCTGCTACAAACACCTGCAGTGGTAATACAGTAACAATTAATCAAACCTTTAGTCCTGCCGGCACTGCAACGAATAGCAGTTTTGTAACGGGAATTACACTTGCGGGCCCAGGTATGACATTAACGGCGAATGCCAATAATGTGACAATTAATGCAACTAACAGCCCAACGGCGGTTATTACCTCAACCTTTATGAGTGCTACAACAGGCATCACGCTTGCCGGGGTATCTACAACATTAAATTGTTTGAATAATACGGTTTTAATAAACAGAGCATCTTCAATGAGTGTTGCGGCAACGAGCGCAATGTTGTCAGCCAACATTTATGGAATTGTCGCTACTTCAGCAGCCACTACAGCAAATATTGGCAGTGCAGGGAATGGTAATACAATTACTATTAAAGAAGGAGCCTCTGCTACCGGCACATCTACTTTTACCAATGGTGTTACATATATTAATGCTTCAGCTGCATCTGGTACTTTGAATGTTGTTGGCAATATACTCAATACAACTGGCGGGACAATCAGGAGTACAAACAACTCAATATTTTGTATAGTTCAGGGTAGCGCTGTGACTGCATTAGTCAATGTAAAAAACAACACAATTAACATAGACAAATCCTCGGCCTCAGGTGCTATATACGGAATGTTTACTTCCGGTACTCCTCTGGAAGTTGCCGATACTATTTCCGGCAACAGCTTTACCTTCACAGGTTTGAATGGAACTTCCTCGGTGACTGCTATTGCATCCCTTGGGGGGCCAGCAAACCCAACCGCTAACAATAAACACATATTTAATAATACAATCAATATATCCGGTACACACACCGGAACTTCGATTGGAATTCAGTGTGATTATATTAACGCCGGATTGATAACTTATAACTCAGTTACTATCAGCAGTGCAGGAGCAACTGTAATAGGAATTACTAATACCACCCGTGGCACTGCACTAACGGTGCAGGGAAATACTCTAAGCCTTACAACATCGGCAGCCTCTATCACCTCTGTTCGGGGTATTGATATTGCCGGAGGAGGTGCTCACTCGGTTTCAGGAAATATATTCACTGCTATGAATGCAACTGGCATTGTTACCACCGTAACAGACTTTGCAGGTATCACCGTTTCGGGAGGAAGCGGTGCGAATATATTCAATAATACAGTTACGAATGTGTCGGTTGGTGCCGCAACAAGCACGGCAAACGCTCTTGTTGATGGTATTGTAATCGGATCTATCTATGGAATCGGAGCGGCAGAATCTATAAATGTTTATAAAAATAAAATTTACGGTATTACAACTGCTGCAACGGGTACGACTACGGTAGTGAACGGTATTCGTGTTACGGGAGGAACTGCAATTACGGTTTATAATAATATTATTGGCGATCTCACTGCTCCTGCTGCTGCCTCTACAGATGCTATCAGGGGTATAAGTATCACCTCAAATACAAACTGGGGAATCAGCAATATTTATTATAATACGGTATACCTGAATGCCTCCTCAACCGGAGCGAACTTTGGAACAACGGGTATTTATCATATTATGGATCTGAGTTGGAGTTACATAACATCTGTGCTGGATTTAAGAAACAATGTGATTGTTAATAATTCAACTCCTGTCGGTACCGGTCTTACAGTAGCTTACCGCAGAAGTTCAGGTACGATCGGGAGACTGGGAAACTATGCAAGTACTTCAAACAACAATGATTTTTATGCAGGAACTCCGGGTGCAAGTAATCTCATCTATTCTGATGGTACAAGCACCGCGCAGACAATGAGTGCATACACATCCGGAGTTTTTACTGCCGGAACAATTGAGCCAAGGGATGCTGCTTCTTTCAGTGAGAACCCAATTTTTGTAAGTACCACACCGACCGACCCAACGTATCTGCACATAAATACTACAACCGCCACGCAAATAGAAAGCGGCGGAGCGAATATTAGGAATTATACCAATGATTATGATGGCAATACTCGTCAGGGAAATGCCGGGTATGCAGCACAGGTAAACGGCTACGGAACTGCACCTGATATTGGGGCGGATGAATTTGACGGTGTCGGCTCAGATCAAACGGGTCCTTCAATTTCATATACCGCGTTAGGGAGTATTTCAAGCAGTACCAATCAGGTTTTAACCGCGACAATTACCGATGGTACCGGGGTGGCAACCGTGTCAGGATTACCTACTCTTTATTACAAGATTAGCCCAAGTTCTTCGTATACAGCGGTAACCGGTGTTTCAATTGGAAGCAATAAGTACACGTTTACCTTTGGTGCTTTAGCAACTTTAGGCGGCGAAACAGTATCTTATTATATAGTAGCACAGGATAATGCGGCAGCTTTGAATACAAGTTGCTATCCTTCGGGTGGAGTTACCGGTTTTTCAACCAATCCCCCTGCAGTGAGTACTCCTCCGACAACACCAAGTACATACTCTGTTACATTAAGTATGTCTTATACATCAAGCACGGTTACCCAGGAAATTAAATATATTACAGTATATGCCGGAGCAACTTCACAGCGGGTTATCGGTATTCAGGTAGTGACCACAAATCCAGGACACCCGCTTGCTGTTACTAACTTTGCTGTTAATGCAACAGGAACTTCCGGCGTTACCGATATAAGTAATGCAAAAATATACTCAACCGGAACTTCTGCTACATTTGCAATGACTACACAGTTTGGCACAACTGTTGCGTCGCCAACAATTGCAAATATGGATATTACCGGCTCGCTGACATTGTCAACCGGAACGAATTACTTCTGGTTAGTATATGATGTCAATTCTACCGCAGTGAATGCAAATGTTCTCGATGGTGAATGCACCGCTATTACCATAGCATCGGTTGCTCAGATACCTACGGTAACTGCTCCGGCAGGTACGAGAACGATATCAAATACTGTGATAGGAACAGTTGCTTCTGCACAGGCGTCTACCGCAAATGCTATGCTCAGCACAACAAACAATGCCGTATTACGCATTGACCTTCCTATCACCGGTCCTGCAACGGGCAGTTTATTGTTACACAGCATTAATGTTACCTATACCGGTACTGATGCAAATGATATTGCAGCCAGCGGCGTTAAATTATTCAGAACGACTACTACAACTTTCTCAACGCTAAATGAATTAGGCGGTGCGGTTTCATTGTCGGGTGGTGTTGCTACATTCAGCAGTTTGGAATTTAACCTTTCAGCGAGCGCAACAAATTATTTCTGGGTTACCTTTGATATTTTGGGAACAGCAACTGTACTTAATATCTGCGATGCCAAGGTAGCTATCGGCGAGATATCAATTGGTTCCGGAACCTACCCTTCTGACGCTGCTCTTGATCCCGCGGGTTCGAGACCATTTCGCGTAGCTTTAAGCGGTAATTACAATATTGGCGCATCACAAACTGCACCAAATTATACTACTCTTTCAGCAGTAGTTCCCGATCTTACATCGGTTGGAGTGAGCAGTGCTGTAACATTAACTCTTATGAATGACTATAACAGTGCTTCTGAGGCATCCTTTCCAATAACATTTACTGCTTTCCCGAATCTTAGCGCAACGAATACAATAACAATTAAACCAGCAACCGGTACTACACAAACTATTACCGGTTCGGCAACAGCCACAAGTGTAATTTCTCTTAGTGGTGCATCTTATGTTACTATTGACGGTTCAAACACGGTGGGTGGTACAACCAAAGATTTGACTATAAGCAATATCTATACAGGTGCTACAGCTACGGTATTATTTACCAATGCTGCTAACCATAACACGCTGAAGAATTGCATCGTTAAAGGTATCCAGACAGGGACAACTAATATAGGTACACTTTCTTTCAGTGCTTCTACCGGTAATAATAATAATACCGTTCAGAACAACGATATAACCAAGGGTACTGCTGGTTATCCTGCATACGCCATAAACAACACGGGCGCGAGTGGATACCCGAATACAAATAACCTGATTACAAATAACAGGATATTTGATTTTGGAACTGTCGGTATTTATTTAGGTGGGTATACAACTACCAACACATATTCAGGAAATGAAATATATCAGTCAACAGCTAATACAGCGTCTCTTTACGGCTTTCTCCTGAACACTATTACGCTGATTGGTGAAATTATAAATGCAAATAACATTCACGATTTGAACACCTCCGGAGAGGCTGTTTACGGTGTTTATCTGTTTGGTAATTCATCAATGGCATCAACTATTTCTAATAACCTTATTAATCTTGGTGGTGCAGCCGCCTCGATTTACGGAATATATGATCGAAACGAATGGAGCGATTGTTACTTCAATCTATTTTACAATACTGTATATATTTATGGTACAGGAACGGGTACCAATACATCAGCCTGTTACAAGAGAATATTTAATAACCATACTACTATGGATAACAATGTTTTCGTGAATGCGAGAACATTTGGCACCGGAAAGCATTATGTTCTTTCTTATGATGCAGGTGTTATCAGCAATCTTTCCTCGAACTATAACGATTTTTATAGCACCGGCGGGACTAATAACGTATTCGCGGTTTATAACCATACAGATTATGCCAACTTTGCAACTGCAAAACCTAACGTTGCTGAAGGAGCCAATTCGATAAATATTGACCCTGCTTTTCTTTATTTAACAGCATTACAACCGTCGGCAGGCAACGGCGTTTTGGCTGCAGGTACGCCGGTTACAGTTACCACTGATTATACCGGTGCTGCCAGAAGCGTAACAACTCCAAGTATAGGTGCTTACGAAAACGGAGTGGTGCCGCCAACTATGGCTTACGTTTCCAGTACCGTAACGCAAAATACGAATTCAACGTATATCGGTTCATCAAATCAGCCTGTTATTGGGCTGCAGGTAGTAACGAGCGGAGTAACTTCTCCACTGTTGCTTACCAGTATTTCAATCAATACAACCGGCACGACAAATCTCGCGGATATTACCAACGCCAAGATATATTATACCGGAAATACTTCTACATTTTCGGCAATAGGGCAATTCGGCTCTACGGTTGCAACGCCTTCAGCGAGTTTCGATATAAACGGAACACAGGCTTTGGCAACCGGAATAAACTATTTCTGGCTTACTTATGATATGAGCGTGTCTGCCGCGGGCGGAAATTTTATTGACGGTGAGTGTACTTCAATCACCGTTGGTTCAGTTTGTACACCAACTGTTACCGCCCCGTCAGGTGCAAAATATATCCTCACAGGAGCCTTAAGCGGGAGTTATAATGTTGGTGCTTTGCAAACAGCACCAAACTACACAAATATCAGTTCCGCTATTTATGATATAAATACGCTTGGAGTAAGCAGTGCAGTAACACTCGTTTTAATGAGCGATTACAGCAGCGAGGGAGAAACCTTCCCGATTACAATCAATTCAACTCCCGGGTTAACCGCTTCGAATAATTTAACTATTAAACCGAACACGGGTGCAACCGCGGCCATTTCGGGTTCAGTATCAGCCGGAGCGTTGATAAAAATCTTCAGAAGTTATGTAACTATTGATGGTTCAAATTCAGGGAGTACAGACCGCAGTCTGACGATTACCAACACCAGCGTTACTTCCCCGAATGTGGTGTTGATTGGTTCAACAGGAACAATTTCTGTAACTAATGTGACGTTGAAAAACTGTACGATTACGAATGGAATTAATACCAGCACTGCAGTCATCGTTTCAGACGGTATAGTAAGCGGAACTGCCGGTCGCTTTAAGAATATTACAATACAGAATAATCTTGTTCAAAAGGCCTATGTGGGATTATATTGTATAGCCACTGTGCTGTCCTGAATGTTGTTTACATTATCCATTTCCCTAAACCATGTAGGGCGTAGCCCGGAATGGTTTAGGGAAA
>CAIYOV010000182.1 GCA_903927935.1 uncultured Bacteroidota bacterium
ATTTTATACGCAATGTTCTGTTTCGGATGAGGTAGCCCAACTTACATTAATATTACAAGTTGAAGTTGAATTTGCCACAAGAAATTCAAGAGTTGTTTGCACCTGCGCTTTTGCACCAGCCCACACCCCCCAACAACAAACCACAAGCAGTAAACCCTTTTTCATACGCTTTCAATTACCCCATAAAACTAAATCACTTTTCCAATTAAAAGAAACAATAACGCGCATGGCATAAAAAAACGATAGTGCTATTACCCTGTTTTGAAATATTTTTTTAAATTTTGCAGTCCTGCAACTGCTACACCCATGATAACAGAAGCAAAAATATACATAAGGGTTAAGCTTAACTGGTTACAAATTGCTGTTACCATGTTATGCATTTGGGATTTTTCGGAAAAGGATTCGGCCGAAATATTAAAATGTGACGAAAACCTTATAACCGAATTGCGCAGGCAACTACGCAAAAAGTTTGATGAGCAGGATACCCGGGTTATGGCGCTGCATGCCCTGCTAAGCGGCTTTAAGATAGATGGCACACTAAACAACGAAGACATTTTCAGCGTTGACCAAAAGCGCAAAATTTTGCTGATGAACGATGCTATTGAATTTCGCCATACGCCTAAATAGGGTAACTAAGTTACTGCCGCCACTCTTGCTGCCTCTCACTTTTCTTCCACTTTTACCTCCACTACATGCCACACCTAAATGAGAAGTGTTGCCCTTGCCGTTGATTACGTTTGCTCTGCGTTCTTTGATGAAGCAGTTTAAAGTTCAAACCACCTAGTCAGCAGCAGTAACTTCGTAGTCAATGCTCCTGACGGGGTAGTCAGCGGCAGTAACTTCGTAGTCAGCACTCCTGACGTGGTAGTCAGCGGCAATAACTTCGTAGTCAGCACTCCTGACGTGGTAGTCAGCGGCAGTAACTTCGTAGTCAGCACTCCTGACGGGGTAGTCATCGGCAGCAACTTCGTAGCCAGCACTCCTGACGTGGTAGTCAGAACTCAACAGCATCATACAAAGCAGCTATTTTATAACCATTAAAAAATAGAAATCATGGGTAAGAAAAAAGATTACATCCCAAAACAGAACTTGAAGTTCTACGCCTTTATTCAAAACCTCGTTGACCTGGTCATTGCTAATGCGGTAGCCTGGGGTATATTGCCCGCCAAGGTAACTGAACTAACCGATGCCCGCGATGTTTACGTACCGCTGTTTCAGGCCATCAGCAACCCTAAAAACCGAACCAGCGCGCAGGTTGATGCTCACAAAACGGGGCGTAAAGTGTTTCAAAAGTACATCCGCGCTTTTGTAAAAGAAAACCTGATTAACAACAGCCTTATTCCGCACGATAAGAAAATTGAAATGGGGCTTAACCCCGGCAGTGGTACGCACAGTGCCCGCCCTGCCATTACCACTGCACCGGTGGTTGACCTAAGGGCATTAGGTGGCTTTAGAGTGCAGGCTGTTTGCCGGGTGCTGAGCGATGATAACCGCCCCAGCATTCAGCAAGATGCCGATGGTGTGGAGTTTCGTTACCTTATTACTACTGCTTCACCACCAGCTAATTATAAAGCGGCAACCGAAACATTCTTTAGCACCAAAGCACGCTTTATTACAGCTATAGACCCTGCCGATGTGGGGAAGACTATTTACCTCTTCGCCCGTTGGAAAAACAACAGCGATGACAAGAAAAGCGGCCCCTGGTGCGATATGGTATTGGTGGTGATAAGGTAAGCAATCAAGGTTTCTTTAAACTACAAAGCCATCTCCAAAAGAGATGGCTTTGTTAGTTATGGGTTTGAGCAGGGTTTAATGTAAATCAACCCATTCGGCCGCCATTACATATGTTTTAAAGGCGCAGTCAGTAGAGCCTCCATTGTAGGGTATACCTGAATAATAAAACGTTCCACCGGCATAGTTGTTTCCGTTTGCATCCATACCCCAGTTATAACATATTGGCCCTCCGCAAGAACTAATAGTGGTTAAGTGGATGGTATAAATGTTTCCGGCAATTACATTAACTCCGGTAATGTAGATCGGATACCATGTGGTACTTCCACTTGCTATCGTGAACTGTTGGGTACTAAGAACGGGTCCTCCTACTCCATCGCCATATAAAATTGCCACATTCACAGTATAACTGCCACCCATTGTCCCTAGAGGTAGTTCAATTTTTGTAAGACTGCCAGTTAAATCAGCCGTGAAACTTTGAGCGCGGTCTTCGCCTCCCCCGTTATTTATATTGGTGAATGACTGGTCCAGCTTTTCAGCAGTAGCATATCCCTGAAACTTTCCCGTATCGGTGTTGTAAATTACCATTCCCGGAACGGCTGTAAGTGCATCGCGTTGTGCCTTAGTCATGCGCGGCATAAGCAGCGAGCCGGTGGTGGAGTTAATTTCTAAAGCAGCAGAAGGAGCGGGTGTATTGGTGCCGATTCCCACATTACCGCTGTTGGTGTTGTAAATATTACTTCCCGATACCCCCCACACGCTTGGAACATTGGTAGCAGAATCAGCAGTGCGGGCATGCATAGCATACGGCACACTTAAAAGTTGCGTAGTGCCCATATTAGTATAACTGCTGCCCCCGGTAGGGTCTAAATCTACCTCCATAAATTTATTGCCATGACTCCAGTTTATGGTATTAAAGGTTCCGCTGATAACGTTACCGGTTCCTACCGAAACGGAAAATAATCCGAACCCGTTTGTAGTGGCGGTATCGCGTTCAGCGTAAACAACCACGCCCGAAGCCGTGCTATCATGAATGCTAACGCGGATAGCCACGCTCGAATTGATAAGCGGTGCACCGGCATTATTGCGGGCAACAGCCTGGTAATTAAAAGCCTGAGGAACCTGTGCCTGAATGCTTAAGCACAGCATGATAATGCAGAAGAAAGAAATGATTTTTTTCATGGTATTTTGGTTAGTGTGTAGCGAAATAAAAATAAATGCCGAATTAAAAGAACTATTGATGCTAAAGGCAAACGGCTCCACCTCTAAAAGAAGCGGAGCCGTTTAGTTTTTGAAATTATTTAATCAATGAAAAATTACCCAAGGGGTACCTTTGTGTAATACCGTAAACTGCAGGTCATCTATACCCGATGGCATCCAGCCGCCCATGCCCCCCATATTATACCAGACCGTACCGGTTGCACATTCACCGGGCGTAGCTCCGTTGCTGCGCTCAACCGAAAACCAGCCAGTGGGATAAACTGTGTGCGGCTTAATCATAAAATAATAATCAACTCCTGCTGTAAGAACGGGAGGATTGGCAAACGCTATAGTCTTTTTGCCTAGGCTGTTGATGGTCAGTGTTGTTGAAGCCAGTAAACTTCCCGCTATGCTTCCATCGGGCAAACCGGAATACAACATCACATCGGCATCGCCCTGTGTAAAGCCGTTATAAAAAAGTTCCACCCAAAACGAAATCGAATCGCAGGTGCCGCTAACAGCCGGCTGAAAAGACTGAGCGGGATAATCCTGCATATTGCCATCATCCATAACGTAAGTACCGGTAAGCCCAACGGTGCTGTAAGCCAGCGTAGAATCCATATCGCCATTATAACCCTGAAAAGCTTTGGCAGTGCTGTTGAATATTACTAATCCCGCTACAGGGTTGTTCAGCGCATCACGCTGTGCCTGGGTTAAGCGCGGCAATAATAAACCACCGGTGGTAGATGTAATATCTACCGCTGCAGATGGTGCCGGTGTGGTAGTGCCAACACCCAGGTTACCGGTACTGGTCAGGGTTAAACTGGGTTCCCCGTTGTTGGTGCCTAAATAAATATTGTTACCGGCTGCGTTAAGCATTAAATTACCATTATAATTTTCTATCGAAAGCATATTTGCGGTTTGCACATTGTAAGCCGTATTGGTATCGCCACTCCATTTTGCCGCCAGCCCCGTACTGCCTGCTTTATTGCCCCATACAAGTGTAGCTAGTCCTCCGTCACCCTTGTTTTCAATTTTTACACCGGCAATATGTCCTCCTACCGAATCAATTACATGCAGTTTGTAAAAAGAAGCAACCGTACCAATACCCACATTACCGCTGTTAGCGTTGTAAATATCATTACCACTTTTAACCCAGTTGTTATCGGCCGAGGTTTTGGCATTTAAAGCATAAGGCACGCTAAGCAATTGGCTGGTGCCCATATCCGTATAAGTGCCGCTGTTGTTTATGTCAAGTTCTACCTGTAAAAACTTAGTGCCGCTGCCCCAGTTTACCGGGCTTAAATTGCTTACACTTCCTATCTGCACATTCACTAGCCCAAACTGGTTAGCCGTTGTGTTTTGTGTTTCGGTAAAAACCGAAGTGCCCGAGGCACTGCTATCGTGGATAGTAAACTTAAGCTTAACCGGTGTGTTGTTAGCTACAGTGTTACCGGTGTTGTTGCGAACTACCGCCTGGTAGTTCAATTGCTGGGGAGCTTGTGCGCTCAGCAGATTATTTAACATGGCAATAAGCCATGCAGAGAGGAGTAGTTTCTTCATGTTGTTTGCGTTAGTGTGGCGCGAAATAAAAATAAATGCCGGGAAAAAATAATAAACGATGCTCAAAGTAAACGACTCCACCTGGTTAAGAAGCGGAGCCGTTTTGTTTTAATACTTAATAATAAAATTCACTGCCGCGTTTACGGGCCGGGTTTCTGAACCGGTAGAATTGTTGATGGTTATGCCGGTTGTATTGCTGGTCATCGAAATGGTATTTGGACCCAGTCCGCCAGTTCCCAGTCCGGTGCCATAGCCTCCGGTGTTTCTAACCACATCGCTGTTAACCGACTGATGATTGTGCCCTGGGTCAGTAATAGAATGGTTATGTGCTTTCAGCGCTTCGTTTTCTAAAGTGCCTACATTATCACCGGTATTTCCACCGGGGTTGCTGGCGGTTCTGCCTGCAGCATCAGGGTCTCTTCCCGCGCCACTATCGGCACCTCTTAAAAACCGTCCGCGCAGGTCGGGAACATTAAAGGTAGTAACCCCATCGCCATTGCCCCATGCATTGCCAATGGTGGTAAACAATGTGGCGTAGGTGGTTCTGCTAACAGCACTACCATCGCAAATTAACCAGCCTGCCGGCACTACAACTCCCGCAAATGCAGTAACGGCACCAACCGGCCCGTTTGTTGCATCACTTCCGGTGGGTCCTGTAGGCCCGGTTACTCCGGCACCGGTAGGTCCGGTGGCACCTGCCACGCCAACACCGTTATTGCCGGTAGGGCCTGTGGCACCCGGGTTGCCGGGTATGCCTGCAGTTCCCTGCGGACCTGTATCGCCAGTAACACCGGTAGGCCCTGTAGCACCGGTAGTGCCAGCGGGCCCGTTAGCCGCATATAAAGCGTAAGGAACACTCGCCATTTTGGTAGTGCCCATATCGGTAAATGTGCCGCTATTGTTTACATCGGTTTCTACCTGAAAAAACTTAGCACCGGTGCTCCAGTTAACTGTGCTGAGGTTGGCGGTGCTGCCTATTTGCCAGCTCACCAGACCAAACTGGTTCGCAGTTGTACCGATTGTTTCTGTGTAAACTGTTGTGCCGCCAGCGGTTCCGTCATGAATAGTAAAACGGATGGTAACCGGTGTATTATTGGCAACCGGTGTGCCGCTGTTGTTGCGTACCACCGCCTGATAGTTGAATTGTTGCGGTGTTTGTGTAAAAGCGGTAACGGCAATTAATAGAAGCACAGAGCAGAAACCTTTCCTCATAACATTTGATTTAGTAAAACACGAAGTAAGAATTTTAATAGCAGAAAGTAAATAACCGGTTTTGGATACAACAGGCATTACGAAAACAGCCCCACTTGGCGTAACATGGTAAATATGGTGATGAGGGTAGAGGTAAATCCCTATGGCACAGTTTAAAACTGTATCATAGGGATTTATACACATCAAGCAAGTTCAAAAAACTTATGGAGCTACTGCCGTTGCAGTGACAGCTGTACTTCCTATAGCAGTGTAAACATTTCTTCCGTAGGTATAATCTTCATATACCGAAGAGTTGTTGTTGTTGCCGTTAGCCGAGTAAGCTGCAAAATAAACAGTAGTGCCGGTGGTGGCTCCAAGATTCTGCAAATAAATTTGCGGAAGGGTTAGCGTAAAAGTATTATTCCCAGCATTGATGGTGACAGGCTGGTCATCCAGGTAATTGGCCACATTACTTGAAACGGCATTTGAAAGCCCGACAAAAATCATGGCCGCCCTGCGGTAAGTAGTTGCTCCGTTTAATGTTCCGGTAATAGTTATTCCGGTTCCGTTCGGTGTGGCAGTAAGTGTAGCCACATTAAAAGAAGGAACAGCCGACATTTTAGAATTGGAAACATCATCATCATTGCCGGCTGTAAAATGCTCGCTGATTAATTTGGTGTTCCCGTAACCTGCTTTTGACATTGAAATAGTGTAAGTGCCGTTTGTCACATTAGAGAAGGTATATCTGCCAAGGGCATCGGTGGTGGTAGTAAGAGCGGTATTGTCAATGCTTACAGTTATTCCGTTAAGGTTGGTAAACTGTTTATTGCCGTAAACATCGTAAAGACGAACAAAACCTATCATATTTCCGGTTAGAGAAGGTCCGGTTGCTCCGGTTGCACCGGTGGAGCCTGTTGGACCTGTAACGCCATTGTTGCCTGCTGCACCGGTAGGTCCGGTAACACCACCACCCGAGCCGGTAGCCCCGGTAGCACCTGTTGACCCTGTAGGACCTGTAGCACCATTGTTTCCGTTAACACCGGTTGGGCCTGTTGGTCCTGTAACACCATTATTACCGGTGGCACCTGTAGCTCCTGTCGGCCCTGTAGGTCCTGTAGTGCCATTGTTTCCGTTAACTCCGGTTGGGCCTGTTGGCCCTGTAACACCATTATTACCGGTGGTACCTGTAGCTCCTGTGGTACCGGTAGGTCCGGTAACACCACCACCCGAACCAGTAGCCCCGGTAGGACCTGTCGGCCCTGTTGGTCCTGTAGCGCCACCTCCTGAACCCGTGGCGCCTGTCGGTCCGGTTACTCCGGCAACCCCGTTATTTCCAGTATTACCGGTTGGGCCGGTAGCTCCGGTATTGCCGGCAACTCCCGTGGGTCCGGCAATACCATTACTTCCTGTAGGGCCCGTGGCTCCTGCAGGCCCGATTGCACTGTTGCCCGCAAAAAGTGCATAGGGTACACTCATCAGTTGGCTGGTACCCATATCCGTAAAAGTTCCACTGTTATTTATATCGGTTTCTACCTGCAGGAATTTAGTGCCGCTGCTCCAGTTAACACTGCTTAAGTTATTTACACTGCCTATTTGCACATTAACCAGACCAAACTGGTTTGCTGTAGTATTTTGAGTTTCGGTAAACACTGCAGTGCCGCTCGCTGTTCCGGTATGAATAGTAAAACGGAGTGCAACCGGTGTATTATTAGTAACCGGTGTTCCGCTGCTGTTGCGAACCACCGCCTGATAATTGAATTGCTGCGGTGCCTGAGCATTAAGCATGCTGCTTAGGATAACAGATACGCAGGCGAAGAAGAATAATTTTCTCATGGTGTTTGTTTTTGTGCTTCGCGAAATAATAAAAAAGCAGATAAA
>CAIYOV010000183.1 GCA_903927935.1 uncultured Bacteroidota bacterium
TATCTTTCTTAATGATTCTTTTCATCTAAAAAAATGACAAAACCATGACATAAGTTGATTGTTTTAATTAATAGTCTTCTTACCTTGCCATTGAATTCCGGAGGCTTTTAAGAAATTTTTAACCTTAAAACATTTTCTTATGAAACGCACACTTCTGTTTTTGATTCCTTTTTTAATGTTGACTTTTTTAGTAAAGGCAACTACATCGCTTCGGGTGCAAAATCCTCAGCAAACCTGGATCTACTATCAGGGGAATATTGATACGGCAGTACTTTCCATTAAACCCAAAGGCGCTTATTTTGAATGTGGATTGTATCTTACTTTTTCTGCAAGACCTTATAACACAAATCCATACGATACTTTCGAAGTTCAAATGCCTTTCGATTTGCCGGAAGGCTCATTTATACATGACTCCTGGCTTTGGGTGGGTAACCAGATTATTCAGGCAAAACTTTCTGATCGCAACCGTGCCCAAGTTATTTACGAAGGAATTGTACAGCGGAGAAAGGATCCTTCTATTTTATATAAGAACGGACCCAATCAATATGAACTGCGTGTGTATCCATTGCCTGGTACTAAGCAGCGTAAAGTAAAAATAACTTACATGGTGCCAGCTAAATGGGGGTTAAGTAAAGTTAGTTGTCCGATACCAATGAACATTCTCAAAGCATCAACCCAAAGCCCGTATTTTGAAGTGCTTTCCTATACTGACAACGACTGGATGAATCCGGCTATTACTGAATTGTCAGGTGTAACTTTCCAAACACATCCTGGTGATGCTTTTGCCACGGCCGTTATTCCGAGTGCCAGTATTGCGAATCTGGGCGATATGAACTACTCTCTAAAATCACCCATGCAAAACGGAACATTTTCCGCAGTGTATGAAACCGGTGCTAATGAAGGGTACTACCAATTTGTGATGATGCCTTCGCAGGCCATGGCCTTAACCGGTGGAAAGAAAACAGTTTTTCTGTATGATTATGAAGCTAACAGTACTACCGCACCTGGCGAATTGCTTTCTAAAACCCGTCAGTTATTGTTAGATAATTATTCTGCTTCAGATTCATTCAATCTTTTCTTTTCTCAGTTGGGTATTTATCAATACAGCAATACCTGGATGCCTTGCGATACAGGTACTATTAATCTGGTCTTTAATCATCTTGCAATAAGCAATCCTATTTCGAACTATAGTAGTTTGCCTTCGTTGCTGGGGCAAGGAATCAATTTTGTTAAAAACAATAATAGCGTTGGTGAAATAGTTTTGTTCTCAAATACGGATAACTACAATACCCCTTCAAATTCAAATCAGCTGTTTACGGATATTCTTACCCTGATGGGACCGAATAAAATTCCGATTCATATTGTTGATTTCCAAAACCTGAATCTTTCTTATAACTGGCAGGGCGGTCAGTATTATTATGGCGGGGAATATTTCTATATGAACCTTTCGGCTTTAACGGGAGGCAATTATGAAAGTGTGCGAGTGCCCAACACCTATTACTATTATAATTATGACTTTCGAAGTTTTGCTGAAACAACCGATGATTTGATTAGCCAAATGCAAGGAAGAATAACCATTTTTGATGCGCATGCAGATGTACAAAACGGTTTCTGCTACGGCAATTACGATAATACAGATGGCGGGGTTGTTTTTGTAAACAAACCATATATAAAAATAGGCCGCTATTCCGGTTTACTTCCTATTGGTGTAGAGATAAGTGGTATGTTTAACGGAGCCCCGTTGTCGCAGATTTTCACGCTCAATAATTATTTCGCAGCCGATTCATTTACACGCAAAATGTGGATGGCGAAATTTATGGCTGATCTGGAAAGCGGCACCAACATCAATAATCAAACAAAAGCGGAAATTATGGATTCGAGTATAAGCAGCCGAGTGCTTTCGCTATACACCGCTTTTCTGGCCCTTGAGCCCAGCGACACTACTCAGGCCTGTAATGGATGCGTAGATGAAACTAATCCGGGAACTACCGGTGTGATTAATGCAGCAGAAGATATAACTCTCAAGGCATTCCCGAATCCGTTTAGCTCCGACATAAAGTTGCAGGTTCATTTAGAAGATGCAAGGGCAGAACTGAAAATATATAACACACTTGGTCAACTTGTGAAAACATTTGAGCTAAACAGTGACATGGGATCTGACATCACACTCAACTGGAACGGAACTTTCGATAACGGTGACGAACTTTCATCCGGAGTTTATCTGGTGATATTGGAAACTAAAGGAGGCAAGAAAATGATGCGCATTGTAAAGAATTGATAGGCGGTACTATTTTCAGAAAAAAGAAGAAGCCTGCAAGTTAACTTGCAGGCTTCTTCTTTTTGAATCAATACTGATTTAATGTATAGACAGTAATAATCGCTTTGTTAGATTCTTACCATTCAAATTCATTTGCAATAAATAAACTCCGCTTTGGTTGTTGCTTAAATCAAGAGTAGCATGGTTGTTCAACCCTTCATTTTTATTTTGATAAATAACCTGTCCGAGTTCATCAAACACTTTCATATCTGCTCCGAATAAAGATTTCCCTTCAAGAAATATTTCAAAAACTCCGGAAGAAGGATTCGGGATTACGCTTAAACTTTCTACAGGAATAAAATCAACACTGCTGATTACTGTGTCTGTGTGTTGGGCAATATTTACACAACCGGTTCCAATTTTTCCTTTCACTTCTTCATAATCGGAATTAACCACAGCAATTACATTTGAAATACAAATTTGCGTATCGGTAAGCGAACTGAAATACACACGCATGAAATTAAGTGGAGCCAATTGTTTGAAGAGCGAATTTTCATCGGTTGAAATCCCAATTATATGACCGGTGGAAGAAGATCGGAGATCGGGAGTGTAATTTCCGAGCGCGAGATTCTTTACGGAGTCAACCACTAAACCCAATAACTTAAATTCATAAGCCAGCATCTGACAACCGGGATTAAATACACTCAAATCAATAAAATGGTGAACTAAATCTGTATCAGCAATGCTGAATGTAATGCTGTCAAAAGGATTAAAAACATTGAACGGAAACTCGCAATGGTTATGGGTGTTCTGGGTGTTACCCGGATGATAATGGGTCCCCGCACTTGATCTGAGGCAACCATTTAATCGCGCAGGGTCAGTTACTGTAATCTGATTGTCTCCGTTCAAATCAATACAAGTGGTGTATGGAATATTCTCATCTTTAATTCCTTCTAAATATAGATTCATGTCCGAGTCGTTGGCAAGATGATTAACATTCACATCACCCCGAATACCGGAGCCACCGCACACCGCATTGCAATCATTTACCGCACTTCCAAAGGTATCACCCGCACAATCTACATAAGGTACACAGTTGGGAATAGCGGTGAAAATTTTATTTCCTCCATTGTCGTAATATAAATGGAAGCAAACCTGCGCCCAGTTGTTGCTGTAAGTTTTTTCGTAGTTGCCCAACTTATCGGGCGACTTGTCCCAATTAACGCGCACCACCAGGGTGTAATTTCCGGTGTCAATATCTGTAATATCAATCCACTGACAATCTAAACCGGCATTATAAATATCTCCGCAGCCAACGCTAATCCCCATATTGCCGCAACCGAACTTTGCAGTTCCTCCACCACTGCACTCTAAGTCAAGTACACAGAAACCATTTTTAAATCCCTGATTAATGGGTTGATGATTTTGATCGTAAACCAGGTACTCGGCATATCCTCTATAATGCCAATGTCCGTGGCAGGCATCAAACACAAATTGTGTTCCGGTATCAGGCGAGCCGATGTAATAATCGAGATTGCCGATGTTACGAATGTGTGTGTCAAAGCGAATTAATCTTCTTAACCCGTAACCTGATAAACAACCCTCGCTGATGTAGCAATTGGTTTGACCCACCGTAAGCACATCGGCATACATAGAGGTTTCGAGTTGATTCGCATCTACCGCTAAATCGGGTTGTGCGCACAGCGGATTAGGAGGGTAGAGACAACTTGAATCGCTGACAGTTGCCAGCGGATTGTAGTTACAAGAATTAGGGTCAGTGCAACCGTGTATAGCTCCAACAAACTGAATTTGCCATTTTATAGTTTGCCCTGAACACGCAGTATTAAAATCTCCAATACGAATATAGTACGTAGTGCCCGCTGTCAATGCGGCTGAAATTCTAGATTGGAAATTTGTACCACATCCATCATCATCGTAAAATGTAGTGCCTATGTTGTCTTCGGCAATGGTAATTCCTGTACAGTGGTCGTAAATGTAAAGTTTCGTATCGCAGCTATTGCCTAGGTTGCAGGTGCTAATTACATAAGAACCGCTGGTGTCAGGTGTAAAACTGTACCAGGTTTCTGGCGATGGAGCGGTGAATGTATCTACAGCTGCAGCCAATGCGCTTCCGCAGTTAGTTCCCGGTGGACAGTTGAAATAAGTGGTTGCGAAATGTTGAAACACACCGCCCTGCGCTACGGTAGTACCGTTTAGCTTTACAGTATAAGAACCGTTGCCGAAAGCACAACAAATACCATCGCCAAATGAATCGTAAATGGTAAACTTTAAACAGTGATTCGATGAAACGCAAACAGAATCGCTGGCTGTTCCTGCGCTATCTAACAAAGTATGGGTAAAATCGTCATATAAACTCCAACTGGTCTCTGCCGGATAATTATCAGGAATGATGGTTATCAGTACTTTTGAATGACCGGTGACACATGCAGCGTAAATTTGCTGAAGGCTGAGAAAATAAAGCACGGCAAACAGAAAGTAGAGTTTATTCATGGGTGGACTTTTACAAAATGCAGTAAAGATATTGTTGCTGGTAAACGCGTTGCAATGTCTGAGAATTACCTATCAGTAATAAGTGTAAGTGTCAGTACTCTTTAAGGTGCCGTTATAGTCATATGTTCTGGCCTCTGTAATTCTCTGTTTGCTGTCGAAGGTATATTCAAAAGTTGAAATACTATTTCCTCCTCCCCAGGTAGTGCCAACAATTTTGCGTACTAAAAATTTTGGATCTGCTCCGTAAAATTTCTGACCAGTGTTGGCATTTCCAATAGATGTTACAGCAGGGTCGTAGTACCAATAGTAGCTGTCATATTGTTTATGGGTTACAGCAGAATCGTAAATAGCATATTCGTATATGTTGCCATTAATCCAAACCCATTCCGATTTGCCGTTGGGGTCAAGATTGGCGTTGTACTTGTTTTCAGCGGTTATTTCTTTTTCACTGTCAAACGAGTAATTGTGATAAGAGATAACGGTGCCACCGGCATCGGTTACTACTGCATTTGAAACCAATCCGAGAGTATCCAGAATAAAGTGGGTAACGGAAATTACAGCACCTGAGCCATCAAAATTTGTTTGAGTTAAAGAACTGTCAACATATTCAAAGCTTGTTTTATTGCCGTTGCTGTTTTGTATTAACTGAACACGACCCTGCGAGTCGTAGGTATAAGTATCTGTATTGCCGGTACTGCCACGCGTAATTGTTTTTACAACAGCTGCGAGCGCACCTGATGGATCATAGGGAGTCTCTTTCTTTTTAGTGCATGAATAAGCAAAGAAGATAAAAGTAGCAGCAAGAAAATAAACAGATGATTTCATAAGCGGATATTTGCCCTTTAATTTTTACAAAGCGCAAGTAAATACTTTTCATATTAATTTGCGATTCTTTGTATGACGGCAAATCTGATTTAAACCGTTGCAGATGAAAATATTTCAGGCATCGAAGCCCAAATAAACCGGTTTGTCGGCTGTTGCGAACACCAGATTTTCTTCTTTCGAGTAGTAGGCTTCGATTTCGCTGATGATTCCTAAGATATCTGCAACCGTAGGGGCAACTACCAGCCGCGAACGGAAAGGTTTGATGTTTGGCAAGCCTGCAAAGTAAGGAGCGTAATGTCTGCGCATTTCAAAAATGCCCACTTTTTCGCCCTTCCATTCAACACTTTTCAGCAAGTGCGTTCGGGTTGCATCAATACGCTCGGTAAGCGTTGGTGGTGCATGATGCTCACCGGTTGCCATGAAGTGTTTTATCTCGCGGAAAATAAACGGATGACCGATAGAAGCCCGACCGATCATTACACCATCAGCACCATATTTCTTAACCATATCAATGGCTCTTTCAGGTGAGTTGATATCGCCATTGCCGAATACAGGAATTTTTAAACGCGGGTTGGCTTTTACTTTTTCAATCCATTCCCAGCGGGCACTTCCGGTATACATCTGGTGTTTGGTACGACAGTGAATAGAAATGGCCTGAATACCCACATCCTGCAGGCGCTCTGCTACTTCAACAATACGTATAGAGTTATCGTCCCAGCCCAAACGCGTTTTTACAGTAACAGGCAGCTTAGTGCCTTTTACAATGGCGGCAGTGAGCGAAACCATTTTATCAATATCGCGCAGTATGCCTGAACCGGCATTGCGGCAAACCACATTCTTAACCGGGCAGCCGTAATTAATGTCGAGCACTTCGGGTCTTGCTTCTTCCACAATGGCGGCACTGCGCACCATGGCTTCTTCATCGCCACCAAAAATCTGGATGCCTACCGGACGTTCATCGGGGTAAATATCGAGTTTCTTCATGCTCTTATCGGCATCGCGAATAAGGCCATCGGCACTGATAAATTCGGTATATAGCATATCTGCTCCATACTTTTTGCACAGATGGCGAAACGGAGGGTCACTCACGTCTTCCATAGGTGCCAGCAGAAGGGGCATGTCGGGTAATTCTATGTTGCCGATTTTTATCATTATCAATTTTCGGGTCGCGAATATAGCGTAAAGAACTTTTCAATAGTAATATGTTGAAAATCCCTGAGCTGCTGACCATGATATAAGGCTATGTTGCATGCCTAAAGCCTAATGAATGAAACTCAGCTACCCTATTCTGGCTATGGTGATATGTTACGCCATGCCCAATTTAATTTTTGCCCAGCAATGGTATGAATACCACCCCACAGTAGGCTTTGACATCAATGCCGTAGCCATTCCA
>CAIYOV010000184.1 GCA_903927935.1 uncultured Bacteroidota bacterium
ATCCGGTTTTATAGTTTTATGATAATAATCACCAGTTTATTTTTCAAAGTAATTATCCTTCAGCAATGCCTGCATTTTGGAAGGCTGGAGCAGTTTGATATAATTCTTCTTAACATCAATAAGTTTGTTTTTTTTCAAGAAAGCGAGTTGATTCGAAATATTTTCGCGCCCTATGTTACTTAGTTCCGCCAACTCCTCGCGCTTCACTTTCAGTCCGTTTTCACCGTAGGGTAGGTTTTCATAGAGGATAAGTAATATTTCGGTCACTCTTTTTTTTGCGCGGCCTTTGCTTAAGTAAGCAATTTGCTCATCGGCAAACGAAACACTTAAAAATAACTGTTCAAATATGTACTCGGTGGCGTGGTAATTTGACACGCAAATGGATTTAATGAGATAATTTGGGAAAGCACAAAGCGTGGTTTCGGTTAAGCAAATAGCAGTAGAGCTATAAACCGTATTTTTCTTAATGCTCTCCAGACCCGTCAGCTCAGCCCTTTTTTTAAAGTTACTAAAAACATGTTCTTGTTCGCCAATTTTTTTTGTGTGTTTTATTAACCCTTGCCTTACAATAAAAATAACCTGGGCAAAATCAGCCTGGTCGAAAAGATGGTCGCCTTCTTTTTTAAGGATTCCTATTTTTTTTGAATTAAGAATCTGCTTCTGTTCGGTGGTAAGAGTTTGATATATACAAAGGTTCTTGATTTCGCAATCCTCGCAGTGTATATCTCTGTTGCTAATCATAGTGAACTAATGTTGGATGAGCCGCGCTCAATGTATAGGGTTAATGCAGTTGCAATTTGTTTCATGATTGGAATTTTATATCGAGATACTGTATGATTGTTACCGGCAAATTAATGGCAATGGCATTTTTTTCAACCTTCTGCTTTATGCAGCAATTCATCATAAACCCGCAACCTTATTTCCGCTTGTTCGTATTTCGAAATAGTTTCCCAAAACTTTTTTCTACCGTATTCTTTTATATTTTTTTCACTTACAGGTATGTCCTCGGCAATTAAAAAAGAGAGTTGTATTTTCAACACATTGCAAACACCTCTTAGGGTTTCTATTCGGGCATGGTCAGCCCCTATTTCCAGATCACTATAAGCTTGTTGCGTAGTATGTAATGCTTTGGCAAGGTCTCCTTGTTTTAATCCGCTGAATTCACGAATCTTTCTGATTCTCGTTGAAATGCTCATGATCATACTGTTTTTTTGTGATGTATAGTTGTTGGGTGATTAATTTGAGTTTGTTACCGGCAGCGTAAAATAAAACGCAGCCCCTTCATTTACTTTTGCCTCGGCCCATACTCTGCCTCCGTGTTTCTCGGTAATGCGTTTTACTAACGTTAGCCCCACACCCGTTCCTTCAAATTCGGTGATGCCATGCAGTCGCTGAAACGCTCCGAAAAGACGGTCGTAATATTTCATATCAAAACCTGCTCCGTTGTCTTTTATATAAAACGTAAAGAAGTCTGCATCTGTATTACATCCTATTTGTATCAGCGGCTGTTCTTTTTTCGATGAATACTTAATGGCATTGCCCAGCAGGTTAACAATTACCTGTTCCAGCATCGATTCATCGGCCTGCACTACAGGCAAGTGGGCAATTTCAATAGCGGCTTGGTGAGGTTTGGCAAACATCAGTCCATCCATCACTTTTGCAAACAGTTTATTCATGTCCACATCTGTTAAATGCATTTTTTCTTTTCCATACTTGGCAAGTGAAAGCAGGTCTTCTATAATAGCAGTCATACGATTGGTGCCTTCTCCTATATAATCAAACATCTCTTTCAACTCGGAGCTGAACGTTTGTCCGTATTTTTTGTTTATCATTTTCACAAACCCACCAATATTTCTTACCGGTGCGCGCAAGTCGTGAGATACCGAGTAGGAGAATGCCTCCAACGCGGTATTGGCTTGCAGTAGTTCGTTCGTGCGTTCATACACACGTATCTCCAGGTTGGCGTTCAAATTAGCAATAATTGCTGCTGAACGTTTACGCTCAGTAATGTCACGCACAAATGCGCAGTTTATTATCTGCCCTCCATATTCTATATAGTTGGCCGTAACTTCCACAGGTATTAATCTGCCATCTTTTGTGCGATGTAAGGTTTCGAATGTAATGGAACGTTTTCTCTTAAGATCATCAAAATGAACAGCCCATAGATTCTCATTGTAATTAGCATCAATATCTTTTAATGAAAATTCAAGCAACTCTTCGCGGCTATAACCAAGAGCATTGATGGTAGCTTGGTTAACGTTAATCAACCTCGCATCAGCGTTTGTCCATATAACAAAATCTCCTGAATTTTCAGTTGCAAACTGATATAGCCTCAACAATTCATTCGCCTTTTTGCGCTGCGTAATATCATTGAAAGTGCATATGGCACCATTTGCTTCTCCATTTAATACTATTGGGTACGACCGGTATTCTACCGCAAAAGAAGAACCATCTTTACGCCAAAACACCTCATCTGAAACAAATATACGTTCTTGCGATACTCGTGACAGGAGCATTTTACACTCGCTTTCCGGGTAATTACTGCCATCGGCATGCGAGTGATGTATAGCAGCGTGCATTGGCCGCCCAATTAATTCGCTGGCATCGTCATAACCCATCAATGCTAAAAACGACTGGTTAACAAATGTACAGTTGGCATTGCGGTCAACGCCATAAGCGCCTTCAGCCATTGAATCTAACAACACTCTCCTTTTTTCTGATTCTGCATATGCCGTGAACTCAGTCCTTTTGCGCTTGGTAATATCCTGCAGTGTGCCTAACAAATTCATGGACTTGATACCATTAATATACTGGTGTTGGCATATGCTGTGGATCCAACTTTCTTGTTTATCGTTCGGCCTGATAATTAGGTATTCCAACTCTAAAATGCCCGATTCGTGTTTTGGCGAAGTAAAATAATCATGCACCTTTTTTTGCCATTCGGGGTGAATAATTGAATTCCACCCCTCTAACGATTTTTCGAAACCGGGCTCAATACCCAAAATTCCGTCCGCAGAATTTGAACTTTCCCATTTGCCGCTTGTTAAGTCCACACTATAGTATCCAATCCCCCCAATATGCTGAGCAGTATCTAAAAGTAAGATACTGCTACTCAACGAAGTTTCATTCCGGTTCAGTAATGAAGCACCGTGAAACAATGTAGGCAAAACTACAAAAACAAGAGCAAGCAGTAGATAAATAGACTCCCCTATTTCAGTAACAAAGCCTTGTATTTGAAACTGATGGGAAATAAATGTTAGAAATATAAAAATGAATAAAAATACCGGAATAGACCTGCGAAGGAACCTGCCTCCTATATTTCTGTTCGAAACAATTACCATAAGGCCATTTTGGGGGTGGTAACATAAGCTGGCAACCAGGAGCAGTAAAAAAGAGCAGGCTGCATGAAATGCCATACTGTTAAAAAGCGTAATGCCAAATAGAATTTTTAAACCAAATAAATATTCCATCAGTGCAACAAAGGAGAAGATCCCAAAACCAATTAAAAAGAATTGGGAAACGCAAACGCCTTTTATTATTGTATTGCGGGTTAAAAGCGAAAACCCGACTAAAACAAAACAAATAGAAGCGCCTGGCGCCATTCTGCCCGGGGTTGATATGCCGATGGAGATTTCATTAGCTTTTAAAAATAATTGATCTATGCCTGCATCATAATTAAAAATATTTTCGAAAAGGGTAATGGCACCTATAAGGGTAATGACAACCGAAAAGATGCAGGCTAAAATAAATTTGTAATCAGCTTTAGCGGTTTGCCTCTTGCAGTCGAATAAAACAAGAGCAACACCTGCCATTACAAAACCCAAGGCAGCATTTGGTCTCATGTTAATCCAGGCAGGCGAAACACTTTTTAACACCGTAATATCAAATATCCATCCAATCAGCACACCTACACCAATAACAACAACGACAATACTTAAATACAGCGCAATGGTTCTGTAGGCCTTTTCATTATTTTGAACGTCCAGCTTCGGGGTATTTAAATTCAGTAGTGTTTTCATAGGCGCGATTATCTTATTCGGGTTATGTGTTGAATAGCCTCTTCAAACCCGGTTGACTTATCGAAAAAGCCATCGGCACCTGCCAACATGCATTCGTTGTGGTTATACCCGCTGCTGTTATTGGTTAATACAATTACCTTTGGGCAGTTTGTATTTTGCTTCATTATTTTTAAAATGTGAATGCCGCTCATGTCGGGCAATTGCAAATCGAGCACTACTATATCGGGCATAGCATGGTAAATCATTATCAGAGCATCTGCCCCGTTTAAAACATTGGTCACCTCTATCAATGGCAGGCTGTCGTAAAGCGCCAGCGTGAGCCTGTGTATTATTACTTCGGAGTCGTCAATTAAAAGTATCTTGGTGAGTTTTTCTTTTATAGAGGCTGCTGTTTGCATGGTGCAAATAAACGGTGGGCCCCTATGCGAATACAATAGCGATTTCGGTGAAAAAGATGTAGTTGAAGCTAGATAGTGTTTGTAGTATTACTACTACAACACGGCCGGAAATAAATTCTGTCAGGCATGCCCTTACTCTAACTCATGCTCAATAGCATAATAAATAATATCGGAATTTGAATGCAGTTTCAGCTTTTGGAGCAACCGGCTGCGATAGGTGCTTACGGTGTTTACGCTTATTGAAAGCGCAAGGGCAATATCGGTAGGGGCTTTGCCTTGGGTTATAAGTTTAAATATCTCGAACTCGCGGTCTGAAAGGGTTTCGTGCAGCGGGGTATCGGAAACCTTTCTGACTACCTGCTCGGCCAGCAGTTCGGCCACCGGGGGCGATATATATTTTCGGCCGCTTAGTATTTGCCGCACGGCAGTTACCAGTTCGGTCGCGGCACAGTCTTTAGTTAAATAACCTTTGGCACCTGCTTTAAGTGCGCGCAGGGCGTATTGGGTTTCGGAGTGCATACTTAATATAAGCACCGGCAAATGCGGATGGTCTAATTGCAGTTGCTTGAGCAGGTCGATACCCGAACGGCCGGGCATAGAGATATCGCTGATAATCAAATCGAATTTCTTTTTGCGCAATACTTCCAGTAAATTTTCTGCCGAAACGGCTTCGCTCACTTCAGCATCCATCATTTCATCGGCAAGAATTTGCTTTAAACCTCTGCGCACCACTGCGTGGTCATCGGTTATTATAATTTTCAGTTTCATTTATATAATCAGGGGTACGCTTAAAGTTATGGTTGTGCCTTTGTTTATTTCAGATACTATGTTGAATTTGCCTTGCAATGTTGCGGTACGCTCTCTAATACCCATCAGCCCGAACGATGTTGTATTTTCAATAGCGTTTACATTAAACCCTTTGCCGTTATCGTGCATAGTAAGCAGCAGGTTTTGTTGTTCAATTTTTATTTCGGCTTCTACCTTATCGGCATGGGAATGTTTGACAACGTTATTAAGCAGTTCCTGAAAAATTCTATATACCGGAAGGCTGATGTTTTTAGCTATTTCGGGCTGGGGCCCTGTTACTTTTAACCGGCATTTAATGCCGGTTCTTTTTTCAAACTCGCCTGCCTTTCCATTCAGCGCAACAAATAAGCCCAACTCGTCAATCATGTTGGGGCGCAGTTCGCTGTTAATGCGCCTTACTGTGGCTATGGTGGTATCAACTAAACTCAGGGCATCTTTCAGCACCTGGCCCGATCGTTCGTTGGTGGTGTCTATTCTTTTGCCAAGCCATACCACATCCATTTTTATGCCGGTCAGCAATTGCCCCAGTTCATCGTGCAGGTTACGCGAAATAAGCAGGCGTTCTTCTTCGCGTATATTTTCGAGATGATGGTATAAGTTCAGCAGCTCTTTGTTTTTGTTTATTAATTCATTTTCGGCTAGCTTTCGAATGGAGATATCCTCAAAAATGGCTGCAAAAAAACGATGTTTTGGACAAAAAGCATTGACACGAAAATATTTATTAAATGTTTTAGAAAAGTATTCAAAGGTTACCGGTATTCCTGTAAGAGCCACCTTGCCATACGCCTCAATTTGGTTAAGGTCTGCTGTTGGTACAAGTTCGCGAATAGTTTTACCAAGTACGTTCTCAAGTTTCGAACCTGTTTGTCTCTCGTAAGCGCTATTAGCATTCTGAATGCGAAAATCAATGGCTTTACCATTGTCGTCAGTAATTATTTCGTTTAACGAAAAGCCTTCAAGCATATTTTCAAACAACAAGCCATATTCTGTTTCCCTCTCTTTCAAATTCGCCTCAGTCTGTTTGCGCTGCGTAATATCAAGTAAAGTAAGTAAGCATTGGTCTATGTTTTCCGAAAGCACGCCTTCTATAACAACGTTTCTTGGCGCCCCCCCCTTTATTTCAATTATCACTTCGCAGGGGTGGGGTTTACTATGGGCATACAAGCTATCGATAAACGAATTAAAAGCAGGTCGAGTTTGGGTCGAAATAAAAACAGCCAATTTGCCTCCTGTTAATTTTGAACGTTCCTTATCAAGCATTTTTGCTGCGCGGAAATTCAACTGCTTAATTTCCCCTTTTTTTGAAATTGTTATATAACCTGAAGGGGAGAAATCATACAGGTCCATATATTTTTTGATGGCCGTCAATTCTGCTTGTTTAGTCAGCATCAATTCTTCATTCTGCATTTCTAATTCTATCTGGTGCACCTCTAA
>CAIYOV010000185.1 GCA_903927935.1 uncultured Bacteroidota bacterium
GGGCTCACCAATGAGCACCGGGTTGTTTTTGGTGCGCCGTTGCAGCACCTGAATAGCGCGGCGGATTTCGTCATCGCGGCCAATCACCGGGTCAAGCTTTCCCGATTTTGCACTGGCGTTTAAGTTCACCGCATATTTATCGAGCGAATTATATTTAGCATCGGCACCCTGCTCGGTTACTTTTGCTCCTTTGCGCAACTCAGTAATGGCTGCGCGCAATTTCTTTTCTTCTATTCCGGCTTCTTTTAAAACCTTCGAAGTATCATCACCAATGGCAAGCAGCGCGAGTAAAAGAATATCTACACCTACATAAGTGTCTTCAAAATCTTTCATCACTTTGTTGGCCTGCAAAAGCATTTTGCCGAAAGCAGAGGAAGGAACTACATCACCGGTGTTACCGGTTACTTTAGGAAGTGTTTTCAACTTCTCTTCTACTTTGCCCAGCAGAATATTTTTGTTTACTCCTGCCTTTTCCAAAAGAAAAGGAAGAGCATCTTCATCCACTTCCAACATGCCTTTCAGCATGTGAATAGTTTCCAGTTGAGGATTGCCACTGTTGAATGCGTCTTGTTGCGCTTTACTTAATGCTTCAAGCGCTTTTGTTGTGAAATTATTTGCGTTCATGTTCCTGTGTTTTTAGTTTTTAAAGGCGAACACAAGGTGTCAAAACTCTATCCAAAATAACGATGAGCACGGTTTGTCAGCGCAATGAGGAAAATCAATGCCAAAAAGTGCAAGAAGCAGCGATTTGAACTGAAAATATTACCGATGGGAAAAGGGCGTGTTAGAATAATGGAAGTGTTCATTCCATTATTCTAACATTCCCTTCGAAAGTTAATTTGCCAACTTAAACTGAAACGGCAGAATATATTGCACCCGAACAGGTTTGCCCTGTTGCAGTCCGGGTTTAAACTTTGGCATTATTCCAACCACCCGCATTCCTTCTTTGCCAAAGCCCGGACTTGCGGTTTTTAAAACAGAAATATTCGAAACGCTTCCGTCCCCGTTTACAACAAAGCGAACCAGTGCTTTTCCTTCAATTTGTAAATCGCGCTCCATGTCGGGATAGTTCGTTTTCCGTTGCAGGAAACTCATCAGCGCCTTTTCGCCACCCGGAAATTCAGGAGGAACTTCAGCCCAGTCCCGCACCGCTTCTGGCTCAGTTACATGCGGTGGCTCTGTAAAAGTTTGCTGTGTTCCTTTTCCGTCATCAACACCAATATTATTTTCGTTTAAATTGGTAGTTAAGCCGGGGTCGGCATCTCGCATTTGATCATTGGTAGGCATAGAATCAACTATCTGGTTATTTGCCACTACATTCATCTCCGGGTCGCGGATGGTATTCCGCGCCTGTGCCTGAGGAGGTGTTTGTTCTTTTGGTGGTTCTACCTTTAGCTCCTCATCTAAATGCACCTCCGGTATCGGGTCAAGCGTCACAATTGGCCCCGACAAGGTTGTGTGATTACTCTTCAACTTATCGGAAAGGAATTTTCCGAAGCAGAGCAAAATGATGGAAGAAAAAGTAATAAGCAGCGCTTGTGAAATGCGGCTGTTGTAGTTGTTGCGCAGAGCATAAGCTCCATAGCTTTTGTTGCGGTTCTCGAAAATCATATCGAGCATCCGCGCGTTTTCATAATTGGTTTTCATAATAAAAGTGTTTGGTTAAGAAATGATTCACTTTTATAATGCTGGAAAAACAGAATTCCATACAGAGAATTGTCATGGAATTGTCATTTTTTGAACTTATCCGGATTACTCTTACACATTCGGCATTCTCCTCTCCTCTCTGAATTTCTATTTTTACCAGCGTGCAGAATATTCACCAAATCTTAAAGCAGTATTGGGGCTTTGATAAATTTCGTCCTTTGCAGGAAGAAATTATCCAATCTGTTTTAAGTGGAAAGGATACGCTCGCACTGTTGCCCACCGGTGGCGGAAAATCAATTTGCTTTCAGGTTCCTGCGCTTGCAATGGAGGGAGTGTGCCTCGTTATTTCTCCACTAATTGCCTTAATGAAAGACCAGGTTTACAACCTCAACCAAAAAGGAGTAAAGGCAACAGCTATTTATTCCGGCTTACCGAATCGAGTGATAGATACCTTACTCGATAACGCTGTATATGGAAAAATCAAGTTCCTATACATTTCACCCGAACGTTTATCGAGCGATGACTTTCGTGTGCGGATGGAGAAAATGAAAATCAGTTTACTGGCAGTAGATGAAGCGCATTGTATTTCGCAGTGGGGTTATGATTTTCGTCCACCTTATTTGAAGATTGCAGATATAAGAGAGCATCTGAAAAACATTCCGGTGATTGCACTTACGGCTACTGCTACACTAGAAGTGGTAACCGACATACAGGAGAAACTTTTGTTCAAGCAGAAGAATGTTTTGCAGAAGAGTTTTGTGCGAAAGAATCTGAGTTATGTAATCCGGCAAACACCCAATAGAGAACAGACTATGCTCGATATTCTTTCGAAAGTAAAAGGCAGTGCAATAGTTTATGTGCGCAACCGTAAACGCACAAAAGAATATTCGGATTTTCTGAACAAGCATAAAGTGAAATCAGATTTTTATCATGCCGGCCTTGAGCCAAACGACCGTTCGCGCAAACAGGATGACTGGATAAAAAACAAAACCCGTGTTATCTGCTGCACCAACGCCTTCGGTATGGGAATAGACAAACGGGATGTGCGTGTGGTGATTCACATGGATTTGGCGGAGAGTATCGAAGCGTATTTTCAGGAAGCCGGCCGTGCCGGTCGTGATGAAAAAAAAGCGTATGCCGTTCAGCTATTCGAAAAGAGCGATGTAATTGAACTGGATAAAAAAATCAAGGAAGGCTTCCCGGACATTGCTTTTATCAAAGAAATATATGAATCACTCTGCTCCTATTTACGCATTGCTTTTAACGATGGGATGAATCGTAGTTGTGATTTTGATTTGGGAAATTTTTCTGATACAATAAAACAGAATCCGGTGAAAGTGATGAGTGCATTAAAATTTCTTGAGCAGCAGGAATTGCTTTACATCACCGAAAGTGTTTACCAACTCTCACAGATAAAATGCATTTGTTCTAAAGAAACACTTACCCGCTTTCAGGAACAGAACAAAAAGCTGGAGCCTGTTATCAAATTTATTCTTCGAACTTCCGAAGGGGTGTTTGAGGATTTCGTTGTTGTAGATGAACAGGCAATTGCTCCTCGCTTAAAAATTTCTGTCGAGGAAGTAATCAGCCAATTGGCAGCACTTCATAAGTTTAAAATCTTCAATTATCGGCAACGTAAAAACAAACCACAGTTATTTTTTCTACAGAACAGAGTGAAGAAAGAAGATTTGCGCTTAGACAGAGATTTTATCATCAAGCGGAAACAGGATTTTGAAAAGCGACTGAAATCTGTTCGCAATTACATTACCGAAAACAACATTTGTCGCACGCGCTTGCTGGTAAAATATTTTGGCGAAACAATTGCTGAAGATTGCGGTATCTGCGATGTGTGCGTTGCACAAAAGAAAAGCGGATTGAGCGCAGAAGAATTTTCTAAAATTGTTGCTGCCGTAGAAAATGAATTAAAAGAAAGTCCGTTAAGCACAACGCAATTGATAGAGAAATTGAAACTGAAAACAGAATACGCAAATACTGCAATTGATTATTTGTTAGATAAAGGAAAAGCAGGTACCACCGAGGACGGAAAAATAAAATGGCAGTGAGTAAAAAAATAATCTTTACCGTCACCAACGATTTAACTTACGACCAGCGGATGCAAAGGATTTGCAGAAGTTTGTTAGGTGCCGGATACAATGTTGAACTGGTTGGAAGAGAAAGGCGAAAATCTGTTGCTCTTGCGGATGAACCTTTCAAACAAACTCGTCTCAAATGTTGGGTCAATAAAGGCAAGCTCTTTTATCTCGAATACAATATTCGCCTTCTGTTTTATCTTTTCTATAAGGAATTTGATGCGGCTTGCGCGATCGATTTAGATACTATAGTTCCTGTCTTCATTGCAGGGAAATTAAAAGGCGGCAAACTCATTTACGATGCTCACGAATATTTTACAGAAGTACCGGAAGTAGTAAGAAGAAAATCCGTAAAGAAGATTTGGGAATGGGTGGAGAAAACTTTCGTTCCCAAATTTGATTTGGCTTACACTGTTTCTCCCGCTCTTGCTGAATTGTTTTCTAAAAAATATGGTAAGCCGTTTAAAGTAATCCTGAATGTTCCAATTTTAGAAACCAACAAACAAGAAACACTAAAGAGCAAACAACAAACACTTTTATATCAGGGCGCACTTAACGAAGGCCGCGGTCTTGAGCATTTAATTGAAGCCATGCAAAGCATCAACGCAAAGCTTTTGCTAGCAGGAGAGGGAGATTTATCAGATGAATTGAGAGTTTTAGTTAAGAGGTTGAATCTCGAAAACAAAGTTCAGTTTCTTGGCTGTGTAAAACCAGAAGAACTAAAAAGGATAACAGCCGAAGCAACCATCGGTATTAATCTGTTGGAGAATAAAAGCCTGAGTTATTACTATTCTCTATCCAATAAGTTTTTCGATTACATACATGCACGTGTGCCACAGGTTTGTATTGACTTTCCTGAATACAGAAAAACAAATAGTGAATTTGAAGTAGCATTATTGGTAAAAGATTGTTCAATTAATGAAATAAAAAAACCGATTGAGCGTCTTCTCACCGACCAAGAACTTTATATGCGGTTACAAAAAAAATGTGAGGTTTGCAGCGAAAATTTGAACTGGCAACGGGAAGAGAAGAAATTACTTGCCCTCTATAATGAATTACTCCGATAAGCACCTCCATATAGTTTCGTTTAATGTTCCTTATCCACCAGACTACGGTGGTGTGATTGATGTGTTTTACAAAATAAAAGCACTCAGCCAGCTTGGAATAAAAATTCATCTGCATTGTTTTAATTACGGAAGAGATGAAAGCGAAGAATTGGCAAAGATTTGCGAAACGGTAAATTATTATCCGCGCAAAAAATTTTATCAGGCTATTTACAGCAACGTTCCTTATATAGTAGGCTCGCGCCAAAGCGGAGAGTTGCTTACTAATCTCACCAACGACAATTATCCTGTTTTGTTTGAGGGCTTGCACACCTGCCTTTATCTCAAACATCCTGCGCTGAAGGACAAACTGAAAGCCGTTCGAATGCATAATGTAGAATGGGATTACTACCGTAGTTTAAAAGAAGCTGAGAGTAATTACCTTATTAAATTTTATTTCAATCTGGAATCAAAAAAGCTTAAAAAGTTTGAGGATGAATTAAAGAATGCTGATAAAATTTTTGCCATCAGTCGTACCGATTACGAGTATTTACGACAGAGTTACGAAACCATCAGTTATGTTCCTGCCTTTCATAACAACGAAGAAATTACCAGCCAAACCGGTAAGGGAAATTTCATTTTATATCAAGGCAATTTGAGCGTGGTAGAGAATAATCAAGCGGCTATGTTTATTGCCAAAAAGATTGCAGAAGGAATGCCTTTCAAGTTTGTGATAGCAGGAAAAAATCCTACATCTGCTTTAAAAAAAGAGATTAAGAATATTCCCAACATTGAGTTGATTGAAAATCCTCCTTTCGAAAAAATGGAAGAACTGATGCGCGAAGCGCACATCAATCTGCTTGTCACTTTTCAGAACACCGGTATAAAACTCAAACTCCTTAATTCGCTTTACAGAGGAAAATATGTTGTTGTAAACGGTAAAATGGTGAACAACACCGGTCTTGAAACGCTTTGCATTATTGAAGATAATCCCGCCGCGACTAAACGAATTCTTACCGACTTAATGAAACTTGATTTCACACAATATGAAATTGAAAAGCGCGAACGTATTCTTGGTGCAGGTTTCAGTAATAGAGCCAACGCGCTAAAAATCATGAAAGAGATTTTTGGATAGCTCTACATCTTCACAACAATCCCTTTTTCGGGAGTAATTGTATTATTCGTGCAACTGTAAATTTTAGAAGGATACCGTTCAATCAGTTGGTAATTGTGCGTAGCCATTAACACCGCTGTGTTATGTTCTCGATTTATTTTGATAAGAAGCTTTATAATATCATCAGAAGTTTCGGGGTCGAGGTTTCCGGTTGGTTCATCAGCAATCAGTAAAGGAGGATTATTTAGTAAAGCACGTGCAATGACTAATCGTTGCTGTTCTCCACCCGAAATTTGAAAAGGCATTTTACCCGACAGGTGCCCCAACCCTACTTCATTAAGTACTTCAGCAATTCTTTCTCCACGTTTGGGTTTGCTTTCCCAACCGGTGGCGCGCAGCACAAAATCTAAATTTGCCTGCACCGTTCTGTCGTTCAGCA
>CAIYOV010000186.1 GCA_903927935.1 uncultured Bacteroidota bacterium
CTCTTTGGAGAAAAAAATCCTTTCTACAAAGAAAATAAAGGACTCTTTGAAGAAAAAAGACCTTTCGACAAAGAAAAGAAAGGACACTTTGAAGAAAAAAGTCCTTGCGACAGAGAAAAGAGAGGACTTTGCACTTAAAACCATACATTTTAGAGACGTTATTTGCCCGACTCAGGCACTATGCTTGGCAAAAGCTCAAAAATTTCACTTTCTGTTTCCCACAGCACACAATAAATTTTACACCCCCTGCGTTAAAAAATAAATCACCCGTTATGAGAAACCGCTACCTCACCAAACCCAACTGTTATGAAACGAACAAGATGGCTGCCGGTTATTCTCATGCTTGGTATTTTACCGGGCACCCTACTCGCGGAAACAACACGCGATACACTTTCTGAATTTAATAAGCCGCTCTACGAAAAACAAGGCGGCAAATTCTCTCTCGGGCTTCGAAGTACTTATAGTTTATTCAGCGATGGCGACACGAGGTCGTTCGGAGGCGGTGCAGGCGGGCATTTCCGCATACAGATTATTGACCGCGTAAACACCGAGTGGTATGGCGATGTGCTCATCAGCAACATCAAAAATAAAGCTCACCGCACCGATTTTCACATTGGCTGGAGTGTGATGTTCTACCTGATAGATCCAAAAGGGTTCAACCGCAAGTTTACTCCTTACATAGTAACCGGACATTGCTTTGACGAAACGGTTATTAAAATAAACGGGGTAAACGGACAACAGAAATCGCGGTTCAGTTCTGCTATCCAGGCAGGCTTGGGATGCCACTATAATGTTACTCCCAAATTTGATATTTCGCTTTGCACTCAATACATGCTGCACCTGGGCAAAGAATTAGATGCCGAAGAAACACCCGAAGGTAACATGCAGGTTGTGCTGCATAAAAATGCGGGCTGGGAAGGACACCTGCTCGTTAGTTTAAGTGTTAACTATAAATTTTTACAGATATGGAAACCCCGCAAATGAATCGCCCCATTGTTCATACGCTTATAAATTTTATCACTTACAGGCATACCTGCAAACAAAAACTGTTGGTTATTACATCTATCCGCATACTGTTGCTGCTGCTTTCGTTTTTAGCTTTTACTAAACTGCCCGCGCAAAAAATATGGGAAGAGCGCAAAGGTTGCCTCCGCGTTCAGGGAAACCTGGCACCGGGGTATCTCTTCAAACAAAAAATAGCTTCGGCTTACTTTGATGGCGATATGGATTTATTTCTTGATAACCGGGTTTCATTTACCGGATCGGCCTCACTTTCTTTTGCCTTAAACAGAAATAACGAAACCGGAATAAAAGTAAATCACGCTGTGTTTGGCGGTTTTAATTATCACTTTCTTAAACCAAGCCACTGGGATCCCTTCATAGGTATAACACCCGGTATGGGTGTAGTGCAGGTGGCATACAAAGATGGCGATGTGATAAAACGCACACCTTACACACCGGTGCCGCTTATTTCGGCAAGCGTGGGCTGCAACTACTATATAGGCTGGATATTCAATGTGTTTGTAAAAGTGCAAGCAGTAACCGGACAGGTAACCAGTACTGCTCCAAGCACCACACGCTTAGATGAATTGAAGTTCATGGCAGGTTTAGGCTGGAATCTACGCCTATGGAAACCGAAACACAAAGACAACTATATGCCGGTGCTGATAGACAGAAGCCGGTAAACCACTACCCGTGTCAAGGTTGTAACCGTGGCACGGGTAATTTATGGCAATGAAACCGCGAAATGTTTTCGCATCCCTCTGCTTTTTAAGAATACCTTCGCCTAAAATAATTTACGTGAAGAAAACACTAACAATTGCTGTCCTGATATTTTTTATATCTGTTTCTTACAGTCAAACAACGCTTAATTTTTGCACCCGTGTAGAAGAAAACGGTTACTGCGTTTTTGATAACAACAAATTTATTACCACACCCGACAGCCTTACCGGCAGAATATACATGGAAGTAAAAAGCGCTGCAGCATTAGGCTCAAAACTTACCTACAAAATTTTTACGGTTGGGAAAAACGCAGAGGAAAAATTAATCCAATCGCTTGACCAGACTATTCAACCCGACTGGTTTATGGCTTGGAATCCATACATTTTCCCAACCAACACAAAATACAACGTGAAGATTTTTAACGAGGCAGACAAAATGATTTGCAGTAAATCGTTTGAGTTGGTAGCAGGTAAGTAGTTCTTACCATTCCTTTTTTACCACAAACTTCAGTCCGTCATCTTTGCAGATTTTTTGAGCGAGTTGTCTTCCGCTCATTACAGCAATAGGTAAGCCTCCGCTCGGGCGATTCCAATGGCTGGCGTAATAAAAATTCTTTAAGCCGGGGAAAGTTGGTTTAATGGGTACAGAAGCCAGAAAGTTTTTACCCGGCATTAAACCCTGCGCACTTCCTTTCCAGTTACCGGTGTATCGCACAATAGTTGCAGGTGTAGCCACATCTACTACTTCAATAAATTCTTTAATGCCGGCAAGTCGTTTATCCAATTGCTCAATAACTTTTTCAGCAAACTCGTTTTTAATTCTGCGGTATTCAGCACGGTTATTTTTGCGGTGGTTAATCCAGAACTCACGTTGCTTGGTATAGAAACTTACGACCACTGAACTCTTTCCTTCAAGTGCCATAGTTCTATCGTAACTGTAAATGTGCACTTCCATCCGGTTATATTCTGTACCATCCGGTGAAACAAGAGGAACCTCTAACGGATAGCGCATCAGATGAGGCACATCTGAAAGGTCTTTATTGATACCAAAAGAAAACTGCAACACCGAGTAAAAAACTTCCAGGCTCCTACCCTCTTTAAGCGCAAGCATGTGTTTGTTCACAAACTTTCCTTCCAGTAATTCGAAGGCAGTTAAGTACCAATCAGCGCAAGAGATGGTTAAATCCGATTCGTGAATTTTGCCGTGGCGAACCTCTAGTGCTTTAGCTACACCATTTTCCGTAATTATTTTATGAACCGGTGTGTGGTAATGAATCTTCCCTCCCAGTTCCAAATATCTTTTCTCAAAACGTTCCGCAAATTTTAATGAGCCTCCCATCGGATAACCGGCACTCTTTTTATCAAAACTTGCCATTGGGAAATAAATGACAAGCAGGTTTACTTCTTCGCCATCATAAAGCATTTCAAAACTCTCTTTAAGAAAAGGGTTCTTCAATTTTTTTGCGAAGGTGTAATTGGTTTTGCCCCAGAGTTTGAGAAACTGCAACAGGAACTCCGCATAGCGCGACATTTTAATTCCGCGGATGATAGATGGAATAAGTGGTAACTCATCCATTATGGGAGGCATATCAAACTTCTGAATTACGCGCATGGGTTTAATAAAATCGCGAATCGCTTTTTCATCTTCCGGTGCAAGGTCAATCAGGTATTCCTGTAGTTTATCGAGGTTGGTGTAAAAGCGAAAGATATTGCTGCCGTATTTGTCGCGGTTCTTTACTTCAATGAACATGCGGATGTCGTGGTTCACCCACTCCACCTTGCGCATATCTATCAACTCATTCCAGATTTTAAAGAAAGAACTCCCTTTATCTGAACCCAGAATCCAGTGTGCACATCCATCGAAGGTGTAACCTGATTTATCCCAACTGGTGCAAAGCCCACCGGGTATGTTATGCTTCTCGAAGATTTGCGTTTCGTAACCGTTCATCTGCAGGTAACAACCTAATGACAAACCCGAAATACCTGCACCAATAATGTTGACCTTTTTCTTCGGCTGCATGAAGTTGGTTAAGTATATAAACCTCCGTTCACGTTTATCACTTCACCGGTAATGTACGAGGCCCCTTTGGATGCGAGGAAAGCAACGGTATCAGCCACTTCATCGGCCTCGCCAAAACGCTGCACCGGTATAATACTTCTGAATTGCGACTCTTCAATACCTTCTGTCATTTCGGTTTTTATAAAGCCCGGTGCCACACAGTTTACGGTAATTCCTTTGCGACCAATTTCTTGCGCTAATGATTTTGACGCTGCAATTACACCGGCCTTAGACGCGGAGTAGTTTGTTTGCCCCGGCAGACCTTTAATGCCGGAGAGAGAAACCACATTGATGATTCTGCCATAGCGTTGAAACATCATGCCCGGAATAACCAGTTTAGTAATGTAGTAAAACGAATCGAGGTTTGTGCGCAATACATCATGCCAGTCGCTATCTGCCATCATCATCATCAAAAAATCTTTACGTATACCTGCATTGTTTACAAGCACTTCAATAGGGTTATCTTTGTTGTTGTCAATCCATCCGCCTAAAGTGGCTTGAATGTCGTCTTTGTTCGAAACATCAAACTTTAAGGTAACCGCATCACCACCGGCTTCTTTTATTAAGGCAACCGTTTTATCTGCTTCTGCTTCGTTGCGTTGAAAGTTGACCAGGACAAAATATCCCTTCGCAGCAAGTTTTAAGCTTACTGCTCTTCCTATTCCTCTGGAGCCTCCGGTTACTAATGCGTATTTCATAATTTAAATTACCTGCGGATTATTGGTCTTCAAATATTCTTTAATGATCTTCAGCTTTTTAAAGCTTGGTAAATCGGCATCAATTTTAGTAGAAACATTACGGACTCCCTTATATAGTTCCTGTGCTTTAGCCGAAAGCTTATCGGCTTTCTCTAAACAATCAATTGCTTCAACTACAGCCAGCGTATGCACCGATAAAACTTCGAAAGTATTCTCAATAACCCGTGCCGCGATGAGTGCCGCATTGCTTCCCATACTTACAATATCCTGATTATCGTTATTGCTCGGTATGCTGTGTATGTAAACCGGATTGGATAGTGTTTGATTCTCAGCTACCGTTGATGTAGCGGTGTACTGAATACCCTGTATCCCAAAGTTTAACCCGATGACACCGGTATTTATGAATGGCGGAAGTTTGCCATTCAGTTTGTCGTTCAGGAGATAATTCAACTGACGGTCAGCGAGCATAGAAAGCTTTGTAATAGCAATTTTGAGTTTATCCATTTCGAGGGCTACATAATCGCCATGAAAGTTCCCCCCATGCACTACGTTCTTTATTTCATCGTCTATTACCGGATTATCGCTTACCGAGTTTAATTCATCGGTCAGTATTTTCTCTGCATTTGCGATGGTATCATACACCGGTCCGAGGATTTGCGGCATACAGCGGAGCGAGTAGTACTCCTGTACTTTTTCTTTGAAGTGTGTTTCTTCGGTATCGGTATACAAGTGGTCATGACGGTTTTTCATCAGTACACTGTTCGCAATAATGCCACGCATGGCTTCGGCTACTTTGTTTTGCCCTACATGCAGTTTTACTGCATTGAGCGGTGCAGAGATATGGTCGTCATATGCTTCAAATATTTCGTTGATGGTTACCGAAATTAAAGTAGACCAATTGAGCAAGCGTTTAGCTTCTATCAAATTCACTAAGCCAATTCCGGTCATGCAGGAAGTGCCGTTCATCAAGCCCAGACCTTCACGCATGCGAATGGCAAACGGAGTAAGGTTATGAGCGTGCAAAATTTCCGTAGCATCGTAAATCTTTCCTCCGTGATGAATTTCCCCTTCACCAATAATGGCGAGCGCCATGTGTGCCAGCTGTACTAAATCGCCACTGGCTCCTACCCCACCGTGTTCGTATATCACCGGTATAAGGTCGTGGTTAATCATTTCCTGAATCAGCAGAATCAAATCGGGGTGCACACCGCTTTTGCATCGGGCAAAAGTGTTGAGGCGGTCAATGAGCATGGCCTTGGCGTATATAACATCGATAGGCTTACCGGAACCGGAGGCATGACTGCGTATTAAATTGTATTGCAGCGTAAGGCGTTCGCTGTAAGCAATACGGTGTTGTGCCATAGGGCCAAAACCGGTGTTGATGCCGTATATAACCTTGTCTTTAGCAAACTCACGGAGGAAATTAAAATTGTCGCTGGCCTTCTTAAGCGTTGCGGCACTTACTTCAATCTTTTCGTTGTTGTATAAAACTCTGTAAACATCCGGTAAGGTCAGTTTATTTTCACCTGCTTCAATCATTCACTTAAGGTATATAGCGTATAAAATAGTAACAATACAGAGGCTGTAATGTTTGGGATAAAACTACTTTTTTTAGAGTAATAACAAAAAAGAAAGTGTTTTTCTGCCCTCTATGCTGATGATCAAGATCATACCTGATAAATGAAAAACACTTGTTGTATGTTGTAATATATTACAAACAAAACTTAAGAAAAAACATTTACACTTTTCATGTTCCTTATCAGTATGATAGGAATGAAAGCAAACGTAATTCCCGGTTATAATTTTAAAAACTTGAGTGACGGTGATACCAGCGCACCTGATAGTTGGCAATGTCACAACAATAAAGAAAACGGTTTTCATGCCGTCAGCAAATCGATCGACCACTATGCCGGGGCTTTTTCTGTAAAGTTGGCTATACAGATGAACGCAGGGATTGATACGATTGTAGGTATTGTAGATTCGAAACAGGAAGGTGGGTGAGAGAGACATAATCCGTAGTTCCCGGTTTCGGTGGGAAATACATCGCTGAAAGGTTTTTATAAATATGCACCTGTGGCAGGTGATTCTGAACAAATCTTCGCCCCTTTGTTTAAGTCGTGTTATGCTCACAATCGGGTTTCGGAAATATTTTAGCATTTAGTACCATTAATTTGGAAGCAACCGCTTCATTTACTCCGTTCTCGGCTGCAATTACATACAACTCACTAAAAACACCCGACAGTGTTTATATTTTAATAAGTGCATTCAAAGAAATATATAACGAACGGGACATACTGCCTCTACATGGCAGCTCAGTGCTTTATGTAGATGTACTGAACTACGACTGCTACATTTCCGTAGGTCTAGATAATTAGGCTTATATCATGAGCAATTTTTCTTTATTTCCAAGTGCAGGAACCGGTGACATGGATTTAAGTTTTGAAACTGTTGAATACGGCTTTACTACCATTAGGAGTTACGATTTAATTGCATGCGAAATAAAAAACCTTTATACCGAAGAACTGAACGCAGGCGTGCAGACCTTCAATATTAATTTGAACGAAGTACCAAGGTTCATATCTTTTTGTAGTGACTACGGATAAAGGATATCGGGCTGAAAAGTTTAGTGTCATCAGGTAGTACATCAACAAATTATAGGATTAGAAATTCCGCTTCTTAAAGAAGTGGAATTTCTGTTTTAAACAGTAAATAAAAGAAGTAGTTTAGGCGTTGCAAATTAAGACAGCGGGGTTATAAGGAGCACTAAGTATTACTATTATTCTTGCGATTTTATTAAACACATATTATCATCTAATGAAAAAAATAATTTTCTTCATTCTTTCAGTAGCAACAAGTTCTCTATTTCGGGAACCGTTGTCCGCATTGCCAAAGGTTCCTCACTTTGCAAACAACAACTTTGAAAGAATTTATTTGGCACAAATTGAGAGGGCTTTGTATTTTTCGTTTTAAATCGTCTTTAGGGGCTTAGAGGTGTATGTTGTAAATTACAAAGTGCCTTCTTTCCATTTCTTCCGTAAGAAAATATAATTTCGTCTTATCGAATGAAAATAACCGGCATTATTCCTTCACGCTACGCCTCTACCCGCTTTCCCGGAAAGCCGCTGGCAGACATTGGCGGAAAGACCATGATTCGCAGAGTGTATGAGCAGGCCTCAAAATCTAAATTTCTTACCGAAGTAATAGTAGCCACCGATGACGAGCGCATTTTTAAAGAAGTAGAAAGCTTTGGCGGAAAGGTGATGATGACCTCGCCTGAACACAAAAACGGCACCGAGCGCTGTGCCGAAGTAGCGCAGCATATTGATGCCGATGTAATCATCAACATACAGGGCGATGAACCGTTTATCGAGCCGATACAAATTGATACGCTGTGCGAATGTTTTAAAGATGAAAGCACTCAAATTGCCACTTTAGTCAGGGTGATAGACTGGGATGATGAACTGAGGAATCCTTCAAGGGTAAAAGTGGTGCTCAATAATTTCCACGATGCCATGTATTTCAGCCGCAGTATTATTCCGAACCCTGTTTCGCATTACCACCGCGATGAACTGGTATTCTATCTACATGTGGGCATTTACGGGTTCCGTAAAAACACTTTGATGGAAGTTGTAAAACTGGAACCCACTCAATTAGAAATAACTGAAAGCTTGGAGCAACTGCGGTGGCTCGAGAACGGCTATAAAATTAAATGCGCTTTCACCGGCCATACCGGTACAGCTGTAGATACTCTTGAAGATTTAGAAAATCTGCAGTTTTAGTATTTAAACTCTTTGAAACTCTTCTTAATTATTTCCACGCAATCATCAATCTGTTCTTTGCTGATGCACAAAGGCGGAGCCAAGCGAATAATATAGTGATGAGTAGGCTTAGCCAGCAATCCGTTTTCGGCAAACTTCAAACATAAATCCCATCCGCAGTTTTCGTCATCGGTCTTCAGCACAATGGCATTAAGCAAACCTTTGCCGCGTATTTGTTTAATCAGCGGATGTTTAATTTTCTCAAGTTCGCTGCGGAAATATTTACCAAGATAAAAAGCATTGTAAACAAGGCTCTCATCTTTTATTATCTGCAAAGCCGCCATAGCCACTTTACATGCCAGCGGATTGCCTCCGTAAGTAGAACCATGCTCACCGGGTTTAATCAGCATCATAATAGGGTCATCGCAAAGCACGGCAGAAACTGGCAATGTACCGCCACTCAAAGCTTTACCAAGAATTAAAATATCCGGACGAACTTCCTCCCAATCGCAGGCAAGCATCTTCCCGGTTCTACCCAAACCGGTTTGCACTTCATCGGCAATAAAGAGCACACCCGCTTTTTCGCACAGGTATTTTGCTTTGGCTAAATAATTCTCATCGGGCACTACCACTCCCGCTTCCCCCTGAATGGGCTCGACTAAAAATCCGCAAACGTCTTTATCATCTAATGCAGCACTCAAAGCCTTCAAATCGTTATAAGGAATAACCACAAAGTTTGGAACAAAAGGACCAAAACCTTTATAGCTGGACGGGTCTGTAGAAGCAGAAATAGCCAGCAGCGTTCTACCGTGGAAATTATTTTCAGGAACAATAATCTTAGCCTTCTTGTCTTTAATTCCTTTCACTTCATAAGCCCATCTGCGCGCCAGTTTAATAGCCGTTTCCACAGCTTCGACACCCGTATTCATCGGTAACACCTTATCGTAACCAAAATATTCAGTAATGTATTTTTCGTATTCGCCCAACACCGAATTATAAAAAGCGCGAGAAGTAAGGGTAAGCTTTTCTGCCTGCTTTTTCATTACATCTACAATCAATTGGTGGCAGTGTCCTTGGTTAACGGCTGAGTAGGCTGCCAGGAAATCGTAATAGCGTTTTCCTTCCACATCCCACATATAAACTCCGCGGGCGCGGTCAATAACCATAGGCAGCGGGTGATAATTATGCGCCCCATAGCGATCTTCCATTTCAATTAATTGTTCGGCTCTTGATAAGGCGGTTTCTACTGTCATGGTTTAATATTTCGTTTCAAAAATAGGAAATGAGTTGAAAAATTGGTTTTAGCTAATAAAATATGACTGAAAGATGACAGAGCAACAGACATGGTTGCGCGAAAAAAATATTCTGAAAATAAAGTTTTTAAAACATACTAAACGTGTTAAGGAAACGTTTTAGCGGGCTTTTACTAACGAATTACTATTGACAAAAGACAGAAGCTGCATTATATTGCACGAGTATCTTTCAATATTTACTGAAATGTTACGAAAAAGTTGTTTACTTTTGCAATCCATTTCTTAAAACCATCTAATATGAACTTACAAGAAAAAATCCAGGTAATTGAAGAAGATGTAGACATTTTGAAGAAAGGAATCGACCGCGTGGTTGAAAAATATCCTCTCCCAATCGGGATATTAGTTCGCGGCAATAAATCTGGTTTATCGGTAACTATCGATAAGAACTTTGATAAAGTTCCTATGGAGGTTTTTACACGTAGGCGTTTAGCTCAATCTTAACACCGGCTCTGGCAATAAACACGTCTACGCTCATATCAATCCAAACTTTGGTGAGCGGGTCAGCGTTTAATATTAAAGCAACGGTATAGTGCTTATCAGGAAAAGACTGTAATAAATTTTCGGGCATTGTGTTGTGCACGTTAGTTTCGTACGAAACCACAAAATCCTTTCTCAATTTCTGGTCAAAGGGTACTACCACAAATTCGCGCCATTCAAAACTTGAAGCGTCTTTTAAAACGATAGGGGCTTTGTATTCATGGCTTAAATAATTGCGCAAGCGTTTTGCAGCTGCTAATGATGTTTTAAAATCTTCCATATGGTAAGTTGCAAAAACTAATTATGTTTTGCGGGTGCGAAGATACCTAAAGTTTCATTTTTATCAACACTTCTTTTGTTCTCGCCAGCATCTGGTCTGTAAAATCGAGATGTGTGACCATTCTTACCAGGGTTGGAGAGAATGGTTGTATGCGAATATTTTCTTTCGAAAACTGCTCTGTTACCTCAGCTGCGTCTGACACTTCAAAAATTACAATATTGGTTTCAACGGGTAAAACCTTCTTTACCCAGCTAAGCATTTTTAAAGTTTCAGCGAGCTCAGTTGCCCTTTTGTGGTCATCTTTCAATCGATCCACATTATTATCAAGGGCAAAAATACAAGCAGCCGCCAGTATTCCGCTTTGACGCATACCGCCACCCATTACCTTTCTGATTTTGCGCGAACGTTTAATAAAGTCTTTCTTACCCAGCAACACGCTTCCTACGGGTGCACCGAGACCTTTGCTGATGCAAACCGAAATACTATCGAAAATTCCATGTAATGTTTCGGGCTTTTCATTTAATGCAGCTAAGGCATTAAAAATTCTTGCACCATCTAAATGAAAAACAAGATTATTCCTTCTGCAGAAATCAGAAAGAGCTTTCATTTCAGCAACTGAATAAACACTTCCACCTCCTTTGTTCACCGTATTTTCTATTGCCACCATTCTTGTGTTAGGTAGCCAGTCATGGTCGGGTAGAATTAATTCTTTTATCTGCTCTACCGTCATGCGGCCGCAGTCGCCATCGGTTAGGCGGATTGAAACACCTGAGTGAAAAGCCCAGCCTCCGGTTTCGTAATTATAAATGTGGCAGATTTTATCGCATATAATTTCATCCAGTGGCTGAGTGTGCGATTTAATAGCAATTTGGTTGGTCATTGTTCCGCTCGGGCAGAACAACCCAGCTTCCATACCAAACAGTGCAGCTACTTTTTCTTCCAAATGTTTTACAGTCGGGTCTTCGCCAAACACATCATCGCCAAGTTCAGCATTCATCATCGCCTGTTTCATTTCTGGCGATGGTTTTGTTACAGTATCGGAGCGGAGATCTATCAGCATTATATTCCCTGAGTAAGTTGTTGAATAAAATGATTGAATAAACGAGGTTCAAAAATAATGGGAAACACAAAACCAAATACGGAACCGGTTAAGTGTGCTGTGTGTCCAATGTTATCGCCTCCTTTCTTAGCAGCGTACGCGCAATACATTAAATATAACGGCCCAAATACAAACGCAGGAATATTTATTACAAAAAACAATTGAAGGTATCCGAATGGATTTAATAGAATATATGAAAACACAACAGCCGACACTCCACCACTTGCGCCCAAACTGCGGTAATCAGGATTATTTTTTTGTTTAAACAGATTCCATAAATCGGCTGCAGCAATAGCAGCAAAGTACATCACTACATAAAGCACTCTGCCTTTCACACCAAAAATACTTTCAAAAGATTCTTCGATGTATGCACCAAAGCTGAACAAGGCAAACATATTGAACAGCAAGTGCGTACCATCTGCATGAACAAAACCGTTTGATATCAACCGGTGCCATTCATTATTGCGCCAAATACGATAGGGATAGAATAGTAGATTTTCTAACAAAACACAATTGCTGAAAGCAAGAAATGAAACAATACAGGTAACAGCAACAATTAAAACAGTAACATTCATAAGCACGAAAATAGAAGGATGTTTAAGAGTTTACTCGTGATGATATGGCTCTTTGCGAATAATGGTAAATGCCCGGTAAAGCTGCTCAGAAAAAATAGCGCGAACAATCTGGTGAGAGAAAGTCATTTTAGATAAACTGAGTTTAGCATTCGCGCGTTTATAAACTGTATCGCTAAACCCGTAAGCACCACCTACAATGAAAAATACATTCTTCACCGACTGATTGGAAATATTTTCAAGATACTGTGCAAACTGAACGGAAGAAAACTCTTTACCCTTATCATCTAACAGGATTACAAAATCAGTGGAAGAAATTTTCTTCATTATCAATTCACCTTCTTTCTCCTTTACTTTTTGTTTGTAAGAAAGCTTAATGCCTGAATTGTCAATTATAACTTCTTCCATTTTCATATAATGATTGATTCGTTTCCGGTAATCATCACAAATGGCTTTTATATCAGAAGAAGCGGTTTTGCCAACAAGAAGAAGCGTAAGTTTCATAGTATATAATAGCGATAATTCTATTTTCGCTGCTCTAAATATTAAAGATGAAAATAGCAAACCATAGTAAACTGATAGTAATACTTGTAAGCATACTAATGCTTGCAAGCTGCTCCGATAAATCGAAGTTGCTGGTTAAAACCTGGATGGTAGAGAATTTAAAATATTCGCACCAAGTGCCGGCAGAGATGCAACCGCAGATTGATAAGTCGGTAGAAGAACTGCGCAAATCTTTCCGTCTCACTTACAACACAGATGGGACTTATAACACAAGAAACAATGACCAGGTACTGAACGGAAAATGGATACTCAACTGGAATTCATCCGTCATTACTTCTACTCCGGATAAAGGAGAAAAAAAGGATTTTAAAATTATGGAACTGTCAGAAAACAAATTCACGTTCAAGGCAGTGGAAGGTGGCGAAGAAGTAGTTTTCGAAATGGTTCCCGCAAAATAAGTTTATGAAGAAGAATATTATTTCTATTTTAAGTATTGTATTCATTGTGTTCTTGCTATCCGGTTGCGGGAACAAACAAAAAGAGAAGTTAGAAGGCATCTGGCAATTGCAAACAATTGAAATAAACGGGACAGTATTACAAGGAAAGTCGTTAGGCGACTGGAAATGGGAGTTTAATGAAGAAGGCGGTTACTTAAACGATGTTGCCGGTGAAAAGGAAAAGGGATTGTACACGCTGAAAGGAAACACTCTCACATTAAAATCAGTTACTTATAAAGACCGACCGGAACAGGTTTTAAATATTGTTCGCTTAGATTCCCTGCAAATGGATTTAGAATCGGCTGATCAGAAAAACAAAAGTTCTCTTCATTTTCTGAAGATGAAAGAATCGGGATTGGTAGAGAACGATTAGAATGCTACTACCGGTTCTCTAAAGGAACAAAATCGTTCACAAATGCATCTCGCGGGTCGTAATACGGAAGGGGCTGAAAATATTTTTTAGCTTCTGAAGAATCTGGTGAAAAAGTAAGGATACGCACACCAGGTGCTGCACCGATCATTAAACTCATATACGAAAATTGAAAGGGGTCAGTAGCTACAGCAACTTTTTTAAACCCTAGCTTTTTAGCCAGTTTGTTACTGTAAGTAATATTCTGAAAACTATGTGGTGCGTGCTCTTCTAAAAAAATATGATTTGACGGAATTCCTAAAGTATCTGCTATTATTTTCATCACTTTAGCTTCTACATATGGAGTGTGAATAGCACCTCCTGAAAAAATGATATTCTTTGTTATTCCTTTTTCATACAGTTCTTTTACCCAGTTCATTCGCGCAGCAAGCAAAGGGAATTTGGGCGCAGTATCGTAAGGATACCCCGGTACAATCACCACGTCATAGGGCACGTGCGCAAAAGATTTTCTATTTGACTTTATAACCCGTTCTTTTAAACCAAACGAGCTTAACAGCACCAAAATAAAAAGGAGGGCAATCGGTAACTTTTTCATAAAATAAAATCGCTGATAGAGATATACAATGATACACATAAATCGCGAACAATGCATTTTGACATTACTGCTGAATCATTAGGTTTGAAGCATGATTAAGAAAATTTCGGCACTTGCTGTTTTGTTGATTGTTGCTTCGCTGCTGCTTACGAATTCGTCATGTAAATCGTGTAAGAAGGAAGATAAGTCCGTTTCTGTAGATACTTCTTCTGTTTCGTTGCGTCCGGCAAACAGTATTACTCTCCCTCATGCCGATACCGCTGTTATTCCTGTGCTCGCTAAAGTTTTAGACGAAGCATTTGAAGCCAGCAGCAAAAAAGATTATAACAAACTTGGCTCACTGATAGTTTACCGCGGACCGGATTCTACCCGTTACGGATATGCTGTTTTTAATGCCAAGAACAGCTACGACAGAAAATCGCTCAGCATTACTGCCGAGGTGTTTAATAAGTGGAACCGGAATGTTGATTCGCGCGATTATGCACGTGTATTTGCATTAGACCAACCGGATGGAAGAACATTGCCGGTATTGGAAGTTATTTTTGTTTCGAAGAAAAGTGTTGACCGTAAATTTTTTGGCTTTCTGGAAATAGACGGTGAATACAAAATTGCTGATGTTACTTCGAACCTATAACCGGACTACAGGTAAAAAGAAAACTCTGATTCTCCTGCCCTTCTGATTCAAACTGTAAATAGTTTTTTGTCAGTTTAATGATTTTCGACTTTACAATTTCACCGTCAGGCCCTTGCGTAAAAAGACTATTGCTTTTTATGTTACCGGTAAACCACCATTTGCTGTTGGTCATTGTTCCTGCATTGCGAACCAGATAGGTGCTATCGTGATTAAAAGTAAAAAGCAAATCCGTCTTCAGGTTTTTGGTGACCAGTTCTTTTTGCGATTGGGTAAGTGTGTTTAAGCTGTCTAAAAACAGAACATCATCTATCTTCCAGGTTCTGCAAAGCATTTTTGAAGGCGTTGAACAGGAAGCTATAAACAGAAATAATAAAGGGATACAATACCTCATTGTAATTTATTTTTTAACCGGTGCTAAAGCAAACTTCATTTTTGTGCCGTCTTTGCTGTTTATATCCAAATCAAGGGCAATTTTACTTAGCACATTTATTTTAGAAAAAGCACCGGTGTGATCGTTTTGTGTATAAAGGGTATCGCATTTTTTACTAAAACTCCATGTTCCATTTTCAATTCCCTGTGCAAGTTTTGCTGAGTAGGTATGGTTTTTATTGAAAGTAAATAAGCAACTGTCACGCAATTGTTTTACCATTTTAGGCTTATCCTCTTTAGATAAGTTCACTGTAGTTTCATCAAAATCTGCATCGATTAACCTCCAGCTGCGGCATAAAAGTTTTTCGGGTGAATTGCACGATGAAACGAACAACAGACAACAGACAAC
>CAIYOV010000187.1 GCA_903927935.1 uncultured Bacteroidota bacterium
ATGCGTGTGGAGCTTGCAAAAATTTTGTTGGCAAAACCCGATCTGGTTTTGTTAGATGAGCCTACCAACCACTTAGATATTGAGTCGGTTTTGTGGCTCGAAAAGTTTTTGAAAGAATATCCGGGTGCCATTATTATGGTGAGCCACGACCGGAGTTTCCTCGATAATATTACACAACGGACTATCGAAGTAGTGAACGGAGATATTGATGATTACAATGCACCATATACCAGATATGTTGAATTGCGGAAAGAGAGGCGCGAACAAATTATTGGTGCCAAGAAAAATCAGGACAGAGAAATTGCACAGATAGAGCGCAACATCGATCGCTTCCGCGCCAAAGCAAGCAAAGCAACCTTTGCTCAGTCGCTTATCAAGAAGTTAGATAAGATGGACATTATTGAGGTGGAAGAAGAAGATGCCTCTGCTATGAACCTGCGCTTCCCGCATGCGCAGGCATCGGGCAAAGTGGTGGTTGAAGCAAAAAATATTACCAAGCGTTTCGGAGATAAATTAGTTATCGACAACCAGAGTTTTCACATCAACCGCGGAGAAAAAATTGCTTTTGTTGGAAAAAACGGAATGGGTAAAACCACACTCACCCGTATTTTGGTTGATGGCCTTGACCATGAAGGAACTTTCACCTTGGGTCATAATGTTACAGTAGGTTATTATGCTCAGCATGCGGCTGATTCAATGGATGGCAACGACCAGGTGCTCGATGTCGTGGACCGTGTTGCTACCGGTGACATACGCACCAAGCTGCGCGATATGCTCGGATGCTTTTTGTTTAAGGGCGATGATGTTTTTAAGAAAGTAAAAGTGTTGAGCGGTGGTGAGAAAGGAAGATTGGCGCTTTGCAAAATGATTCTGGAGCCAAGAAATTTTTTGGTAATGGATGAGCCTACGAATCACCTGGACATGATGAGTAAAGAAATTCTGAAAAATGCCATCAAACAATTTGAAGGCACGGTCATCATTGTTTCGCACGACCGCGATTTTCTTCACGACCTTACCACTAAAACTTTCGAGTTCACTAAGCAGGGAATAAAAGAGCACATTGGCGATATCAACGAGTTCCTCGAAAAGAAACAGTTAGAAGATATGCGAATGCTGGCGAAGAAAGATGAGGTGAAAAAACCGGAAGCAAAAAACCAGAAGGCTGAAGTAAAAACACAGGAAATCAGCAAAGAACGGGAGAAAGAAGTGAAAAAGCTGAAAAGCGAAATAGAAAAGAGCGAACAACGCATTTCGGAACTCGAAACCAAGATTGCCGAGACCGATAAAAAATTAGCTGACCAAAACCAGTTTCACGAACTCACGAAAGACCCCTCCTTCTTTTCTAATTACGAGCAACTGAAAAAACAGTTGGAAAATGAAATGAGTAACTGGGAAAAACTAAGCGGACAATTGAGTTAAAGACTTCCAGGTTCCCCTTTTTAAGGATGCGGATTCTTCCTCCGCATGCTTATGTTTATAAACTCAACAATAAGCGAGAACAACACCGCCACATAAATAAATCCTTTGTTGATGTGAATGTCGAGCCCTTCCATTATCAGGGTAAAGCCAATAAGAATTAAAAACGAAAGCGCCAGCATTTGCAGCGTAGGATAGCGATTGATGATATCGCTGACTGTTCCGCTGAACCGCATCATAATAAGCATCGAAATTATTACAGCCGCAACCATTACCATCAAATGTTTTGATAGCCCGATAGCCGTTAAAATAGAGTCGAACGAAAAAACAATATCAATTAAAACAATCTGAAGGATAACGGCCGAAAATACGGTGCCCGCCTTAACCGCTTTTTCTTCATGCTTACCCCCAACCTTTTCGTGAATCTCAGATGTTGATTTAGCAATAAGAAATAACCCCCCAACAATAAGCACCAGGTCTTTAAAACTAACGGCTGCCGAAGCGGCCGGCTCGGCAGAGCCCATTTCTTTTAATAGGCTCTCTACCGGTAAATAAAAAAGTGGTTTTGTCAGTCCGATAATGTACGAAAGAAACATAAGCAACACTATTCTTACTCCAAGGGCAATTAGTAAACCCACATTGCGCGCCCGCTTGCGTTGGTGTTGGGGAAGTTTGTTCGCAACCAGCGAAATGAAAATAATATTGTCAACCCCCAGAACAATTTCAAGAAAGGTGAGGGTGAGCAAACTGATCCAGGTGGCCGGGTGCGCAAATATTTCTATACTGTAATCCATGCGGTGAAAATAAAAAGTTGCACGGGAAGGTTTCTACGGCTATAGGGGGGCTATCAGAAATAATTTCGGTGTTTGTGTAAGCACTTACACAAACACTTTTACTTTAGCAGTATGAGCAAACCGGAAACAGACCTGATTAAGGATTTGGGGTATTTGGCTCTTGCAACACGACTTAAGCGTTTGGCCGGATTACTACAGGCAGATGTAGGGAAAATTTATCGTGAAATGAATGTGGACTTTGAACCAAAGTGGTTCACTATGCTATATGCCTTGAATTACAACGAAACAATGAGTGTGATTGAGCTTTCGAATCTTTTAAAGCTGACTCACCCTGCCATCATTCAGTTTGCAGAACAAATGCAAAAAAAGAAACTCGTTGTTTTTATAAAAGATAAAAATGATGCGCGCAGAAAACTGATTCAACTCACAGCTAAGGGCAAAAATATTTTTGTGGCTATTGAACCCATTTTTTCTCAAATAGAATTTGCCAACCGCGAACTTCTCCATGAATCCGGTGTTGATGGTTTGGGTATTATAGAAAGGATGGAGAAACTGCTTGAACAAAAAAGCATGCATAGGCGCGTGAAAGAGCGTCTTAAAAAACATGTTGGTTAATTTTTCGTTTTTAGGTAAGGGCTTATCTTTAGGTCTCAATCTGTTAGAATATGAAAATCCATTCCTCTTTCCAGATTTTTTTGTGCGCAATGATGATTTTTTTCAGCACCCGCTTATTCGCACAATCGGGTTTTGACGGAAACTCTTTGATTGCTTTTCTTGGCAAGTCGGCTACCGGTTCAGAATTGAAAGACTTAAAAGCCAATTACCATTGCGAAATGGCGAACGAAGCGCACTACCTTTCGAAAGATGGCATAGAATTGATTTTAAAATCGGGTGTGCTGAACGAAATCAATTTATATAATAAAAGTGCTGTGTACGGAAACTTTACCGGCAGGCTGCCAAATAATTTAAAGTTCGGAATGGCCTCAGGCGATGTAAAACACTTATTGGGTAAACCCGTGGTAAGCTATAGCAATGGCTACTGCGAATTTGAGTTTTCGAATTATATTATTTCCTGCTGGTTAGATGGCGGAAAGCTGAACCAGGTTGGAATAGCGGTTAAATAAATTTTGATGAAAAAAATTTTGGTGCTAGGTGGAACTATGTTTGTAGGTCGTGCTTTGGTAGAGAAACTTTGCCTTTTGCCGGAATATGAAATCACCCTCTTTAATCGCGGAAAATCGAATGCCGGTTTATTTCCTGATCTAAAACAATTACACGGCAACCGCGAAACAGATGATATTCTGCAAGTGTGTAATCAGCATTGGGATTGCGTAATTGATTTTAGCGGCTATTACCCTTTTACTTTCGAAAAATTATTGAACTCACTGAAGGCAAGGGTTGGTCGCTATATTTTTATCTCCACCATTTCTGTTTACGATTTGAGCAAATTCGAAAACCGCGCAATTACTGAAGCCGATGAAATACTCAACTGCACCGAAGAACAAAAAACATCAAAGCTACCTGATGCTTACGGTGAGAAGAAAGCCGAGATGGAACGAATTCTTCACGCGCAGGATTGGTTAGACAAAATTATTCTGCGCCCAAGTTTTATTTACGGCAGGTTCGACTGGACTGAGCGTTTTTATTATTGGCTGTACCGAGCAAAGTTTTTCGACCGGTTGTTGATGCCGCCAGATTTTTTGTTGTCGCTCACTTATGCCGATGATTTGGCGAATAGAATTTTAAATGCCATTGAAGCCAAAACACATCACACGGTTTACAACACCATTTCGCAAAGCAATGTTTCGCTGCGCCAAGCGGTCACTACTGCGGCTTCTCTCTTAAACAGAAAGGTTCAATTTGCCGAAGCCACCAAATTGCTTCTCGAAAAAAATGATTTGGATAATTCTGCCTTCCCTCTTTTTGTTCCGCTTAATTTAAAGATAGAGGGTAAAAACTGGTTAAATGATTTTGGGGTTACACCTATCGATTTTAATTCTGCTGTAGCTGCCACCATTCAATATCACGATAATATAGGTTGGCAAACTCCTAAAGCAGGACTAAGTGTAGAAACCGAGAAACATATTTTAGGCGTATAGCTTCGTCATTTTCTTGGCACTCTCTTTTATTTCTTCGGCCAATTTTTTCGGTTGCAAAACCCTTACATTCTCTCCATAACTGAGCAGCTGCATCTTTAATTCATGATTGATGACTAACTCCAAAGAAATTTTAAGTTCTGTTTTTGTTTCTTTTAAAATCTGTTGTGAATGATGAATCGGAACCGTCTTAATATATTTTCCCTGTAGGGGAGCAAATGAAAGCAATACTTTTTCAGGTTTTCCCTCTCCAAGCGTAACACCTACAACATTTTTGAAAAAATTCTTTTTGTCAATTTTTTCTTCACTGAAAATATCATTGGTCAACTGCATATCGTGAATACGGTCGAGGGCGAACGTCAGAATTTTTTGTTCCTTTTTATTGGTGCGCTTTCCTATCACATACCAAAAGTTTTTAGCTTCCTTAATTAAATACGGCTCTAACAGGTTTTGCGAAATATCATCGCTGCCATGTTTTTGATAGGTAAATTTTAAAACCCGTCTTTCTGAAATAGCCTTCAAAATCGGTTCAATAAATTCAATTCCTTTTATCACAAAAGGTTTATCGAACTGAATATGGTCGCTTTCGCCACGCGCTTCTTTGTTTAGCTTAACGGTAGAGGCGATCTTTTTAATGGCGTCTTCAAATTCTTTAATGGCTGGTAAGTGTTTAAACTGGTTGAGAATACTGATTGCAAAATCAATTCCATGCAGCTCATCAGCACTAACCGGTAGGTTATTGATTGAAAAATCAGGGTCTTTATACCGGTAAGTTCTTTCGCTCTTATCGTACACAATGGGCGCATTGAAATTAAGTGCCTGGCTATAGCGCATCTCCTGTAAATCGAGCTGTACGGTTCGTTTGGAAATATTCTTGTCGAGCCTGTCGTTTAAATACCAAATTAATTCTTCGAGATGCGGATATGGTTTTTTGCGCAGGCGAACATCAATTAAACGGTAGCGTGAATAAGCATCATGGTTCAATGGCATAGCATTCGTATTTGTCGCAAGTTGAAATTATTTTTTGGTTGCGCAAATAGGTTGCGCGCTGCCCAACGATGTTTGCATCATCATTAAAACATAAAATTATGGCAGCAACAAACACCGCTTTTGCTAAACGCGAGATTTATGTGAACGAAATTGTTTTCTACAGTAAACACGAGGTTTCTCTTTTAGGGTTTATGCACGATGGTGGAAAATTCAGGGAAACACTGTTTGTAATTGGCCGTAACGCTCTACAAATGCTGTTAAGCAACAACAAATCTGGTATCGAAATTCTGTGGCACATCGAAAATCTTTTTGTGCAGCCGCATCAGGTTCCGGCTTGCATCAACCTGATTGATTTATTCGGAACTACTCAGGTTTTCAAAGCACAGAACATTGAACTTGATTTTCCGTTTTATGAAGATAAAACCGGTGAGGCGAAGGCGTGTGAAGATATCAAAGTAGTGTTTGTTGAACAGGTAATCCCCTTTCCGGGTGCCCGAAAAAATTCTTTCTGAATAAATTTTGAATCACTAAAAATAAATGGCCATGAAAAACTTAAAATACAACCTTATAAGCGGACCGAAAAAAACAGTGACTGATTATTTACAATCGCTCAACAACGATGAGTTGCAAAACATTTACAGCTCTTCTTTCTTCTACGATTTGAAAATGCCCGATCTGATTAAAAAAATGCATGCCGAATTGCAGAAACGCAACATAGTTGCTCAGCCTTCGCTGTTTTAATTTCTTTTTTGTTGCCTCACAGCCCTGCGTATTGGATTTGCGCTGGGCTTTTTCACATTTTAAGTTTCCGCATTTTAGGGGCAAACAAAAAGGTGGCCGTTACTACCACCAGCGTCATGCATCCTCCGAAAATTACGGATGGTACCGTTCCCATCAACTTGGCAGCAAGCCCGCTTTCAAATGCGCCAATTTCGTTTGAAGACGAAATGAAGATCTGGTTCACTGCACTTACCCGGCCGCGCATATTATCGGGTGTCATGGTTTGTAAAATAGTTTGGCGAATAACGACGCTCACGTTGTCGAATGCACCAGTGAGAAACAACATGGCAAACGAAAGCATGAAGTTTTCAGAAAATGCAAAGCCTATGGTAGCCAGCCCAAATCCGGTTACGGCAATCAGTAAATTTCTGCCAGCGTTATAGGTAGGTGGGTTGTGGGCAAGAAAAAATCCCATTACTACGCTTCCCAAAAATGGAGAGGCGCGCAATACCCCCAAACCCTCCGGTCCAATTTTTAAAATATCGTGTGCAAACACCGGAAGCAATACCACCGCCCCACCAAACAGCACGGCAAATAAATCGAGCGAAATAGCTGAAAGCATTTCCTGTTTTTTGAATACAAACCGCAAACCTGCAGTAAGTGATTGATAAAGTGTTTCTGTTTTTTCTTTCGGAGGCGTTTCTTTTACCGGTACGCGCAGAAAAACAAAAAATGAAAGAACCATCATTGCCACTGCTACCGAAAACGAAATTTCTACGTTGGTAAACCCATAGATAATTCCACCCAGTGCCGGACCCAAAACTGCGGCAGTTTGCCAGGTGTTGCTTCCCCAGGTTGCGGCATTTGAATAAAGTTCGCGCGGAACCAGTTGCGGAAAAATGCTTTGGTAAGAGGGTGCCATAAATCCCCGGATAATTCCACTGATACCAATGATTAAATAAATAGGAAGTGGCCCGTAAAGTCGAAAGAGAGTTGCATCTCCATTTAGAATAAATCCGATAGCCGCAAAACAAAGCGCGATACCGAGTATTGTTCTTCGGGCAATTTTATACCGGTTGAAAATATCTGCAGCGTGACCCCCATAAAATGAAGTAATGATGAAGGGAAGCGCTTCACTTAACCCAAGTAAACCCAATGCAAGTTTATCCTGTGTTAGTTCGTAAACCTTCCAACCAATGATAGTTTCGGCCATCTGAATAGCAAACGTGAGCAGGAACCGCGATAACTGAAAGTTTCGGAAAGCGGAAATTTTTAAGGCAGCGTAAGCGTCTCTCTTTTTTTCACTGTTCATTATCAAACTGCTCTTTGTCGAACGGCTTCAAATAAAAGTATTCCTGCACTTACGCTTACATTGAGCGAATCTATTTCTCCAAGCATTGGAATTTTTATTTTTTCATCCGCAGCTGCTATCCATTCTTCACTTAGTCCCGTTGCTTCGGTGCCAACAACTATAGCGGTGGCGGTTTTGAAATTTTCCTGGTAATGAAATTTTTTTGCATCTAACTCAGCCGCATATACCGTTACCCTGCTTTTCTTTAGAAATTGTATTGCTTCACTTGTTTCGCAAACCGCAATTTGATTGGTAAAGGTTGTTCCTATACCGGAACGAATAACATTGGGATTGTAAACATCTGTTTTTGCATCGCAGATAATTACTGCATCAACACCGGCAGCGTCACAAGTGCGCAGCATAGCCCCAAGGTTACCGGGTTTTTCTACAGCTTCAATAACCAATATGAGTGGGGTGTTTTTCAGCGAAAGATTTTCGAGCGAAAGATTTTTCGGTTTTGCAATAGCAATCACCCCTTCGGTAGTTTCACGGTAGGCAAGCGAATCATAAACATCCTTTGTAATTTCAAAGACTCTGATTTCTGATTTCTGATTTCTTCTATTAAATATTCTCCTTCTCTCTTCAAAATTTCCTCACATACAAAAAGCGATTCTATTTGATATCCGGCCCTATATGCCAATACCGTTTCACGCAAACCTTCAATTAAAAACAGATTCTGTTCCCTGCGCTCGCTGGCCTTTTCGAGCTTCTTCAGATTTTTTATTTTCGGATTCTGGGTGCTGGTTATTCTTTCCATCGCGCACGAATCTATCAGTTATTATTATTTTGCGTTACGCAAATATGACAAACCTGAAATCAAAAATTTCCTTTTACTACTACAACGAAAGTGAGTGTGTTTATGAAGACAATACTTCACTCCAAATTTGCGCATCAAAAGACCGAAATAAACACGTTAGCTGGCTAAATATTGTGGGTATTGAAGATGGGCAGACCATGCAACAGGCGGTAGAGTTGTTTAAAATTCACCCATTAGTGGTGGAAGACATTTTAAACCCAAACCAGCGCGCCAAGGTGGAGGATTACGGAGATCTGCTTTACATCGTTCTGCGCATGTTTGTTATTAGAGATGGGGAAGTAAAAGATCAGCAAATCAGTATTGTGTTGCGCGATAATGTGCTGGTTACTTTTCGGGAAACGGATTTTGGAGTTTTTAAAACCCTCATAGGCGATAAGTTAGTTTCCGGAACAAGTATCCTTCGAAAAAAAGGAGAGGATTATCTACTCTACACCATTCTTGACACCATTATTGACCACTACTTTTTTGTGGTTGAATGGGTAGAAGAACAAGTGGAAAAACTGGAGTTTGCAATTTTTAAACGTCCTCACGACTCTCAATTAGCTATCATGCAGCAGTTGAAAAGCGATATTCTTTATATGCGAAAAAACATGGTGCCGGTGCGCGACCTTATCACCAATTTAATTCGCAACGAGGTGGAGTATTTTGAAACCGATAACAAATATTATCTGCGCGATTTACAGGACCACATGACTCGTGATATAGAAGAACTTGATTTTTTGGGCGATCAGCTAACCAGTTTAATGGATAGCTATTATTCGCTGCAAAACCAAAAAATGAATTCTGTTATTAAAATCCTTACCATCATTTCAACGGTATTTATGCCCCTTACGTTCATTGTGGGGGTTTATGGCATGAACTTTAAATACATGCCCGAACTTGAAACCAGGTGTGGATATTTCGTTGTATTGGCGGCTATGTTGTTGCTGGTAGCTATTATGCTTTTTTACTTTAAACGTTTGGGTTGGTTTGATGTGCGTGAGCTTCGTTCAGGAAAAAATAAGATCTCGTGAAAATTGGCTTGTTCTTCGGCTCTTTTAATCCGGTTCATAACGGCCACCTTATTATTGCCAATTATGTTTGCGAAACTACCAAGCTTGATAAAGTGTGGTTGGTAGTTAGTCCGCAAAATCCTTTAAAGCAAAAGGAAACCTTGCTACGCGATTACGACCGTCTCCACCTGATTAATCTTGCTATAGAAGACAACAAAAACTTAAGAGCCTCGAATATTGAATTTAAATTGCCGAAGCCGAGTTATACGATTGATACTCTTATTTACCTCAAAGAAAAACACCCCGAGCACGAGTTCTCTCTCATCATGGGCAGTGATAATCTGGAAACCCTTCACAAGTGGAAGAATTATGAGATGATTTTAAACAACTACCCTATTTACGCATATAATCGACTGGGTTCTGAAGAGAATCCCTTCCCGAAAATAAAAACTATTCATTTTTTAGATTTTCCCTTTCTCGATATCTCTGCCACCTTCATCAGGGAAAACCTCCGGAAAGGAATTTCGATGCAGTATTTTTTACCGGAACCTGTTTGGAAATATATAGCAGAAGCGCACCTCTATAGCAAGTAATGCGTTACCCACATCTGCCATGTGAATTTACGTTGAAAACGGTGCGTAACTCATGCAAAATTACTTTTGGAAATACGGAAATAAAACACCTCGGCAGTTTTGAAAATTTTTGCGGGCACAAGTTCCGATTAATCCACACCTCTATCAACACCATGTTAGCAGAAACTTATTCCGTTTATGATGTCAACATCGCTTTCCACAGCTTGTGTATAAGCGTGTGGTTTGCGGGTACAGCAAGGGTTTGCAGCTGACATGGTATGTTAACTGCTGTTTATCTTCTTTTAAAAACGTGAATTCAAAATTTTATGAAGTAAACTTTATCTAACAATTCACACAGCTAATAATAATGGTTTATGTACTTTATAAAATTACTTATTACTAATACAGGCTGTTGGTTGTGTAAAAAACTTGTTTTTTACCTAAACCATTTTTTAATCGTTGCCGTATATATTAAAGAAATTTGTCCCGCAATAAAGGAATAGAGTCGGGCGTTTTATTAATATGAAGGGACTTAAAACAAGTATCTTTTTGTTGGTGTTTTTAGTTACTACGGCTTTTATGCCGGGTAATTTATCGTTTGAGGATAGCCAGAAGAATTTTGAAAGGGTGAACGATGCGTATTCGAGAAAGGAAGAATACTTTAAAATGAAGTGCCGTTCAAAGGAAATTCCGGAAGAAACTTTCGGAAATATGTTTTTGCGTGTTTTTAAGAAAGAAGAAATGATGGAGGTATGGGTGCAAAAGCCCGATGGAAAATACCTGAAGTTTAATGAGTTTAAGATTTATGCAATGAGCGGCACA
>CAIYOV010000188.1 GCA_903927935.1 uncultured Bacteroidota bacterium
ACAGCGATGAGCAAAGCGCACAGGAGATTCAGCGTTTTCTGAAAGTAAGTGCCTATGCCTTTACACTCAGCCATGCGAGCAGTATCCCGGAAGGTCTCAATTATCTAAAGAATCGAAAACCCGACCTGATACTGCTTGATGCCGAACTGATGAAACAAAAGGATTTTGTTGCGTTTAAACAACTGGCTCAAAAAGAGAACGTCCCATCTATTTTACTGGCAGAAGCAGGAGGTGGAGAAACAAATAAACACGCAGAGCAGGCAGGTGCCGTTGATTTTCTGGTGAAGAACAAAATCAATTTATTTCACTTACAAAAGACCATTGCCAATGCGCTTAAGCTTAGTGAAACAGAAACTAAGCTCGATAATACCTATCACGAATTTACTTTGCAGCACGAATCGCTTTACAAAGTACTGAACAAAATGAACAGTGGAGTGATGGTGATTAACGCGCAAAATACTATCCGATATGCCAATGCAAAATCTTATAGCATTTTGGGCGAAGAAGGAATAAAAAAACATCTGGCGGAACACCTGAGCTACAGAACGACAGAAGAAGACGAGCAGATTGAGCTTAAGCCCAAAAAAAATCTTTCTGTTACCATCCGGATCAGCAATTTGGATTGGAACGGTGAACGCGCTAATCTTTTTGTGTTAGACCGCATTAAAACCAAAGAAGAAAAACCGGATGCCGTTTTACAGGATGAAACCTTTGTAACACTGCTGAATTCGCTGAGCGAAAATATTCTTTTACTGAAAGGTGAAACAATTCTTCAGGCTAACAAACCCGCCTTGAATATTCTAAAACTGAACCAAAACACCATCAGCAACAAACAACTGAAAGATGTTTTTGAAAGCGAGGAACCACTTTCGGGTGAAATATCTGTGCAATCATTTTTATCGGAAAGAGTTTTGCATGGAATGCTGAAAATTTCAGATGGCTCAGAGCAGGCGGTTCAGTTTTCAATTAAGCCACTCAATCTGGGTGAAGAGTTTTATCAATTGCTTTCTTTTCAACTAAAAGGTGTACTCGATAATATTCCGAACGCACGAAACGATGAAGATAAATTTTCGAGCGAAGGAGTGTTACACCTTGCTTCGCACGATTTACGCGAACCGGTACGCACCATTTTGAATTACGTGCAGTTGATTTCGGAAAACCTGAAAAACGGAAAGATTGACGAGGCAAAAGAATACACTGACTTTGCTAAATCGGCCGCGGCAAGAATGGAAAAGCTGTTAAGCGATCTGAAAGTATTTATCGGACTGAATGAACATCCGTTTCAATTGCAAAAGGTTTCGATGAAATTAGTTTTAGCCGATGTGCTGAAACAAATGAAACCGTGCATCGATGAATTTCAGGCCGAAGTAAGTTTTACTGAACTGCCTGATGTAAGTGCTGACCGTGAACTGGTGGAAAAACTTTTAGCTCAACTGATTGACAACGCACTCAAATTCCGCAAAAAAGAAAAACGACCTGTGATTGATATCGGCTATGATAAGTTCGAAGGCAGTGTAATATTCTGTGTGCGTGATAACGGCATTGGTATTTCAAAAAAATACTATCACAAAATTTTCGAGATGTTTGAAAAGCTCAACCGGGTAGATGAATACCCGGGTAATGGTCTTGGCTTAGCTATATGCAAAAAAATAACCGACATGCACGGTGGTGAAATATGGGTAGAAAGTTTACCAGGCAGCGGCAGCAATTTTTACTTCACATTACGTGGAAAATAAAATTTCAGTACGTCCTTTTCTTTTGTCCTATTTGTAGGAATGAAGAAATTTTGTAGCACCTGCGGCAATCAGCTAGAACTCAGCCAACGTTTTTGCAGCGAATGCGGAGCTGTCAACCCTTTCTTCATCCCCGCATTTACGCTTCTCTCCGATCAATCTCAATCGCTCGAAAAATTACGGATTGAAAAAGAAAGGATTGAAAGAGAATTAGCGGAGAACGAAGATACTCAAAAAGAATTTCAACGGCAGGAAATACTTCGCAAACAAATTGAAGAATTAGACCG
>CAIYOV010000189.1 GCA_903927935.1 uncultured Bacteroidota bacterium
AGATAATCCCCGTTTTTTTTCCTGTAGCGGTTTACAAAATTCCGACTAATAGCCCCTGCCGACAACTTCTTCCCTTCTTGAAGTGTAGCTGCAATGTCATCCGGATGTATATAATTCAAAAATTGATTTTCAAGCAATTCCTTTTCTGAATAACCTAAAACTTCTTCAAACTTAGGGTTAATAATTTCAAAGTAACCATTCAAATTGGCAATGCATGAAAGGTCCTTACTATTATAAAAAAAGTGCTCAAATTCTTTCAATAGTTGCTCTGATTTTTTTCTTTCAGTATTGTCCTGCACCGTTCCGCGCATCATTCTTGTTCTGCCGTCATCCGCTAAAAATATTTCGCCTTTCCCCGAAACATATTTTATACTTCCGTCATTACAAACAACACGATGCTCATAAACAATCGGTTTATTATTTTCGATAGCATTATTTACTAACCGGTCAAGTTCGGGAATGTCCTCAGGGTGAATTTTAGAGCGGTAGGCTTCATAAAGTTTATCGGCAGGTGTGTCTTGCAGCTCAAAAATGCGGTAGTGTTCTTCTGACCAGCTTAATTCGAAAGTATTCAGATTAAACTCCCAACTGCCGATTTTCGAAAGCCGTTGAGCCATATTCAGATTCTTTTCGCTGACCAAAATCTTTTGTTCGGAATTTTTACGCTCGGTAATATCCTGCACGGTACCACGCAGCATATTTTTTTTACCGTCAGGGCTTTGATATGTTTCTCCTATACCCAACAAATGTTTAATGCTCCCATCCTTACAAATTACACGGTGCTCGTAAATAACGCCCTGCCCTTTTTCTTTTCCAATCCGAATAGCTTCATCCATTTTCGGAAGATCATCAGGGTGAATGCGGATACGGCAGAGTTCATAGAGTTTATCGGGAGGAGTTTCATCTAATTCAAAAATATTGTATTGCTCTTTTGACCAAGTCAGTTCGTTGGTATCCAGATTAAATTCCCAACTTCCAACTTTAGCAAGTTTCTGCGCATCATTTAAACTTTTTTCGCTTTGAATTATCTTCTCTTCATCCTGTTCCTGCTTGGTAATATACCGGTCATACCCCATCAGCAAAAAACCGAAAGTAAGTATAGCAGCTGTGAGGTATGATGTGAGAAAAGCAATGCTCTGCATGGTATTCTGAACAAACACGGTTTGGTTGGGGTCTGTATCCCACAATAAATAATACCCGGTACGAAATAACAGAATGCTTCCTGAAAAGAGCAGCACGACACCGGTAAAAATGTGAGAGGTCGGACGTTTCTCATGACCTGACAGAAGCACATATGCACTGGCATACAGAAGCGTGGCTGACGAAGCTGAGATGATAACAATACGAACTGCAGTATCAGGCTTTATATATAAAAAATAAGCCAAGCCCGTGACGGATATTAAAATCAAGTAATAGATCCAACCCGTGCGTTTTGCCTTACCTGTAAAGTCAGCTATAATTTTAAAATAAAAAGAGAGCGAAAGCAGCAGCAAAGCCATCGCCAGAATAATGCATACCGCATCAGGAACCACTCCCCTTAGCGAGTATAAAATCCATGAGAATGATTGAAGAAGTGAAGCAATAGCCCATTGAGAAATACCGGCAATTTGTTTAAGGTATCCTCGCGATACTGATAGCAACGCAATACCTAAAAGGCCTGCACTGAAAATATTGATGATAACAACGGTGCGTGGATCGAGATACATTTATTTATTACGGGTTTCGTTGCTCATAGCAACAAAAATACTTCTATCAGTTTAATAAAAAAAGAACGGATGGAAAACTTTTCACTTAACCATAACACATTTTACTTCTTTTGATTTCTTTCAAAAAGGAGACGGCAATAATTCGTTTTGCAAAACTCAATTCATACATTTGTTGTATAGGTTTCAAACTATTTTTTTCACTAAAAAATAATCGCATGAAAAAATTATACTCGCTTTTATCGGCCACACTCTTCTTTTCTTTTCTGTTTGCAAAAGATGTAGATGTGAATTACGCTAAGCAGGTAGCTCAAAACTTCTATCTTCAAAATAATCACGAAGTAAATACTGCTTCACTTCAATTGGTTTACGAATACAAAACTGACGCTGCTACTTACGGCAGGCCCGTTTATTATGTGTTTGATGTAACCGGTAATAAAGGTTTTGTAATAGTATCCGGTGATGATTTAGTTGAACCG
>CAIYOV010000190.1 GCA_903927935.1 uncultured Bacteroidota bacterium
ATCAAAAATCAAAAATCAGAGAACCGGTTCCTGACAAAAAATCAATCTGCAAAATCTGACGAATCTGCTGTGAAACGAATTTCGCGTTCAAACAAAGCACAGCAAATCAGCGCACATAGAACTTCTTCTAAAAGGAAATTAAGAGAAACAACTCTTGTGCAATTAGCGAGTGGAAAATCAAACGAAAACGCTAATCGGGTAGTAACTGAAGAAAACCCATTCAAGAAAGAGATTGAAATGCTGAATGCGGCATCAACAAAAGCATCTTCAGAAGAAAATATCAGCTTAAGCAGAAGAGAAGCATCGCTGTTAGAATCTGTTTCCGAAAACGCCACTACTTCTTTTGATAAAAAAGAAGAGGATGTGTTGCCTAAACAGAAGAAAAAGATTTTCAATTACAGTTTAGGTGTATTGGCAAATGTTACCGGTGCATCAGCAGGTAAGCAGGAGGGAAATTCAGTACAACCCGCTGCAACGTATTTCTTCTGCAGCAAACCAAGTTATATGGTTGGCCTTACAAACGATTTTCTTTTTGTCAATCGTATAGCTATTACCAATTCTATTTTGTTTTCTCAAACCTCTTTCGATATATATAATCCCAAAACAGTCAATTTTTCCACTATTACCGGCATATATTCTTCTCACATCACTGAACTGACTATTCCTATCGGTATAAAGGTTTATCCGGTGGTGAAAAATAATTTCCGGTTTTACATCAACATTGGTATTATCAATCACATAAAGCTGAAAGAAACCTTTGATTATTACTCGCTTGACGATACTACCTATAACGCTACGGCTAGTCTTTTCGATCCATCTGTCTTTCCTGCCCAAACAAATTTTACCGGTGGGGCTACGGCAAGTGCTTTAAGTAGCCATGGCTATTATTATAGCACCAAAGATTTTTCAATCAACAGCGCCAAGCGTTATTATGCTTCTTTTTATGCTGGCGCAGGTTTTGAATTTATTGCTAAGAAACATTTCGTGCTTTTCACCGAGCCTATGTTCTATATGGGTCTGCAGAAAATTGGTGTGCAGGATAAGCGCAAGTATAATATCGGCTTGACCGGAGGGTTCAGGTATCAGTTCTAATTCATAATCTTCTTCTATTTTCGAGGAAACATTTTTTCAATTGAAAAAATATCTCGACAAACTTTCGCTTATTTTAATCTTTCTTATTGCTGTAGCGTTTAGTATTAAAAGTCTGCGTGAGCCCGATTTATGGTGGCAGATACGCACCGGTGAATGGATTTTAGAACATCATCAAATTCCTAAGCAGGATGTTTTCAGTTACACCTACGAAGGAGCTAAATGGATAAACGTAAAATGGGGAAGCGAAGTACTGTTTGCTCTTATTACAAAAGCTTCAGGGCCGGAATGTGTTTTTATTCTTCAGGCATTGCTTAGTTGTTTGCTTGTTTTCTTTCTCATTAAGATATCGCAGCTCACGGTTCGCAATTCACCTTTGGCTGTTCCGATTGCGCTTTTATTTTCTCTCGTTGCAATTGAATATCGGATTATAGGCAGGCCGGAAATGTTCTCGCATTTCTTCACCGTTTTCTTTCTTTTTCTTCTTCTCAGAGACCGAAGAGAAAATTCAAACAAAATCTTATGGCTCATTCCCCTACAAATTATCTGGACAAACTTTCACGAAGCGTTCGGTATCGGCATAGTCCTCACTGTTATTTTTGTCTCAGGAGCATGGATCGAATATTTCCTTTCGAAAAAGAAGTGGCTTTCTAAACCGGCAGAATTGCCGAAGAAACTTTCTCTACTTCTGCTCTTGCAAATTGCTTCTATAGTTATCAATCCAAACGGATTTAAATTACTGACTCAGCCGCTCAACATACTCGGACAGGTTTACGAAAACAAATACACCACCGAGCTTTTCGATTTCCGCCAGCCCGATTACTGGCAATGGAATGTTTATTGGGTAATTGGGATATTAGGAATCGGGGCATTGGGCACATTAATTTATTTCAAAATACTTAGAACAAAAACCAACCGCTTTAAATTATTTGTAGACCAGTTTGGTGTTGGCTATCTGCTTGTGCTTGTTGCTTTCACGTATCTGGCGGCAACCGCTTACCGCAATATTATTTTTCTTGTTCTGGTTTTCTTTCCGCTGTTGGTGGTTGCGATAGATACGCTATTCAGTAAAATTTCTTTCATCGGCAAAAAGCCGCTTGTATTTTCCGCTGTCTGTTGCCTCTTGTCTGTTGCCTTATATCTCGCTATTGTTTCCAAAAAATACTATGAGCTCACAAAAAGTCGCGACCGGTTCGGACTTGAAGTGCTTTCCACTTTTAATCCTGTAGGTGCGGCTGAATTTGTGAAGCAAAATAAATTGCAGGGCAAATGTTTCAGCGACTATCTCGCATCATCCTATCTGCTTTGGAAACTTCAACCAAACTTTAAAACCTTTATTGACCTGCGCGATCTTGATGTTTTCCCATCCGGTTTCTTCAATACGTTTGCGGTGGCAGTTACTTTTCCTGATGAGTTTGAAAAGCAGGAATCCATTCATCATTTCAATTATGTGGTTTTGTTCCGTCCGCAATTTCCTTCGCTGCATAATTATCTGTTCAACGAAAGCGAATTCAAACTTGCTTTTGCCGATGCTGTAGCTTGTGTTTACGTACGTAAAACTTCTTCTGCTGATTCTGCTGTTATTAATTTTTCTTCCGCCAAACCCGTTCCGGTTTCTGCTTTGGCAATTACGGTTAATAAAATTTTGAATCCGTTTTATTCATCGTTCGATTACAAAACCATTGATAACGATTTACCGGCCGCAAGTTATTGCTTAACCGTTGACCGCTTAGACGAAGCAGAAATATTCGCTACCAAATCTGCCCGCAACAACATCGAAAATTACAAGGGGAAAGAAATGTTGGGCGAAGTGTATTATAACCGTGCAGTAAATGCTACCGATACTGAAACAAAAAATAAATACCTGAATGCAGCCGGTGCTGTTTATCAGCAGGCGTTGTATGAGAAAGACGATTACCCGCAAACCTATCTCGGTTTAGGCGCTGTTTATTTTCAGCAAAAAAATTTTCAAATGGCTTTAGAAAATTTTGAGCACGCTATTGCTTTAGATAAAAACAATCTGAACGCTTACAACTTTGCGGCTGAGTGCTGCAAATATTTTGTGAATCAAAACTCAAACGCACCGGAGTATCTGCAAAAGGCAATTTCGTTTTACCATAAAGCCGACAGGCTTAATCCCGATAATCCAGCCATTACACTCAATCTTGGGTTTCTTTATTTCCGCAACAACGATTGCGACAACACAAAAAAATATCTTTCTAAAGTTTCAGACTTCCCGGGCCTTACCGAAGAACAGCGCAAAAGTGCTAAAGACTGTTTGCTCAAATGCGGACATTAAATCCTCACCGCATATTCCTATTTTGCACGCCCAAACATGAAAGACAAAACAAAATTCGGAACCGATAACACCATTGTGCATACAGAAACGGCTGTGCTTGTTGCAGTAGTTTCAAAAGAGCAAAGTGATGAGCAGACTACAGAGTATTTAGATGAACTCGAATTTCTGGCCGAAACTGATGGCGTAAAAACCCTCAAGCGTTTTACTCAACGGCTCGCACACCCCGATAACAAAAGCTATGTAGGCAAAGGAAAGCTCGAAGAAATTAAAGCCTATGTAGATGAAAAAGGTATCGACCTTATTCTCATTGACGATGAAATTTCTCCTTCGCAGCAACGCAATATTGAAGAAGTGGTAAAAAAGCGTGTGCTCGATCGCAGCATGCTTATCCTAGATATTTTCGCGCAACGCGCACGAACCGTGCAGGCAAAAACACAAGTAGAACTCGCTCAATTGCAATACATGTTGCCGCGCCTGAAAGGTATGTGGACACACTTAGAGCGTCAGCGCGGAGGAACCGGAACGCGCGGTGGCTCGGGTGAAAAAGAAATTGAAACCGACAGACGCGTTGCCGAGAAAAAAATAACCGCCTTAAAAGAAGACCTCAAAAAAATAGATAAGCAAAACATAACCCGCAGAAAAAGCCGTGCCGATATGACCCGTGTGGCACTGGTGGGGTACACCAACGTGGGCAAATCTACGCTCATGAATTTGCTGGCAAAAGAAAATGTGTTTGCCGAAAACAAACTCTTCGCCACACTCGACACTACCGTGCGCAAAGTAACTTTCAATACCGTGCCGTTTTTGCTCAGCGACACCGTGGGCTTTATCCGCAAACTACCGCATCATCTGGTCGAAAGTTTTAAATCAACGCTGGACGAAGCCATCGAAGCCGATATTCTTTTGCATGTGGTCGATATTTCGCATCCCGCTTTTCAAGATCAGATGAATGTGGTGAACGAAATTCTGAAAGAACTGAAGTGCGATACCAAACCGGTCATTATTATCTTCAACAAAATGGATTTGTATGAGCAAAAACAGTTTGACGAATACCTGCCTGCCGATGTAAAAAAGAACATGCTCACCGAGCTTAAAGAAAGCTGGATGGCTAAAACCCACGACAACTGCATTTTTGTTTCCGCCATTCAAAATCGCAACACTGCCGAGCTACGCGAACTGCTTTTTCAGAAGGTAAAAAAACTTTACCTCCTGCGCTACCCTTACAAAGCCGGCTACTGGCAGGATTATACCGAACAACTTACGGAGGAATAAAAAAAGCCCCCGCCAAAACTGACGAGGGCCACCAACCAACAAAGAGAAAATTGCGATAACCTATTTGTACGGTGAGTATTTTTATTGCTTAACTACAAACGTGTCGGCAATTTTATCGTGCAGCCCCTGTTTACGGTCGTCAAAAATTATCATGATATAACCAATGCCGATGATAAGGCCTGAAAGAATTTTCGAAAGGTTACGCAAAAGTGCCTTCGAAAAATCGAGCCCCCGTCCGTCTTTGTTCACCACTTTTATTCCCATCACAATTTTACCCAGCGTAGCCTGATATTTGCTCGATTCCATCAAAGCATAGTATATAATGATGAGTGTTTCTTTCAAAAAATTATGACTAAGAATGCTGAAGTTCCAGTTCCAGTCATGCCACATAAAAGGAAAATTGAAACCAGCAAAACCCGAAGGCCAGTCCCATAATTGCCATGCTAAAGCGGAGAGAACTGCCCCTACAATAATATGGTCAAGAAAAAATGCCGCCAGCCTGCGCATGGCAGATGAATAATTGTTGTTTACTGATATTACTTGCATCTTATATTGTTTTTAATGTGATTAATCCACCTTCTTTACTTTACCAATTCCCTCGCTGCTCAACTCCTTCACCACACCCGGTCCTTTATAATAAAGCGTACCTATAGCCGATGAGCGGATATAAAAAGCACTATCTGCATAAACCTCCGCAGTGCCGATGGCAGTGTTATGAATCTTCATTGTTCCTGATTTTAAATCGTAAGCCGAAAGCGTGCCTACGCTTTTGTTGTTGATGCGCACTTCGGTCACTTTACCTTTCAGTACGCTCGAACTCACCGAACTTAAATTAGCGCGCAAAAACGTAGCATCAATATCCAACTCCAGTTTGCCTATCGATTCCGAATTCAATTCAAGCGTATCCAGTTTCAACTGGTTCACGGTTTTCAGGGAACCCACCGATTTAAAATTAAGCTCACTCAGCTTTTTAATATTGATATACACTTTCATCTTCTTCGATTTATGAATCGAAGCTTCCTCTTTCATTTTCACTACCAGCTTATCGCCTTCGTTGGTCACGGTGATGTAATCCTGTAAGTTTTCATCGGCTTCAACTTTCACAAACTCCGCATTTCCATCCTGCGAAAGCTCTACCGGAAAAACTCCTTCAATAGAAATTTTGTCGAACGAAGAAACCGTTCTGTTTTGTGTAACTACATTTCCGTTTCCTATTCTTCCGAATCCTTCGCAGGAATTGAGAAGGAACAATCCTGCAAGCGACAAAATGATTAATCCTATAATGAGTTTCATGTTGGTTGGTTTAATGGTGAATTAAAAATCCTGGTTTTTGCCGTGCTTGTCAGATTTGTCATCCAGATTATCTTTCATTTCCTTCTCTTTCTCCTTCATTATTCTGATTTGTTTTTTCAGTTTTTTGCCGTTCTGCTGAACGGTGGTTACATCTTCTGTTAACACTTCATCTTTATCAGCATTCATATGGTTTTCACCGGCAAGGCATTTCACTTTTCCACCCTCAACGGTCCAGGTAGTGTTAGCGAAATAAGTGTCATCAAAATTGTTATCGCCCTTTACAATCGCATGCCACAAATCAATGTTATCGGCAAATCGAATCTTCTTTCCTTCTGGTATAGCAATACGAATCTTCATACTCTGCGCGCGATACTTTCCGTTTTTACCAATGTATAACCGCGGATTCAAATTCAGAATCGTATCGGTTTGATTAAAGCTATAGGTGGTGGCTTCTGCATTCTTATTTGCATCGGCTTTGTTTCTTCCCTGTGCAGAAATTATTTCTTGCATGTAAAAAGAATCATTTTCTGAAGGCATAATTTCCAGATCAGGTTTTGCTACCGGTATACGCTCCATGTCTTTCAGGTTAACTCCATTTACAACAACACCCTCTTCATTTACATTGAAACTTTCAATTTCTTCTTCATCTGTCTTGTTTACTTTTTTTCCAGTAGAATCTGTAAGCTGAACAAGCAAGGTTCCGTTAGCAGGTTGCATTAATACAACCTGCTCTTTCTTCGAACCGCTGTCTTTAAAATTTCTGATTGTTTTTACCCCGGTTATAGTAAGAAGGAAAATTCCAATAACCCACGCACCAAGCAGAACCCATTTCAGCCATTTGGTGTGCGAACCATTACCAAGAAAAACCCTAAGACCTGCAACTATAATCGCTACCAAAGGCACGCCTAAAAACAACAGGAATCCGAAACTGAAATATGTAAGTGTATGCGAACCTTCTACCACCATGCGTGTGGCATCGTTCAACTGCGAAGTGCCCAGAAAATAAAAGGTCACAAACCCAATAAATACAGCTATCAGGCAAATTACAGAAATAAACAAGGCCAAGACCACAAATACTTTTAGAAAGGCTTTAATAACTGCCATCACTATTCCTCCCAGTTTTTCAAAAAAAGTTTCTTCATGAATAAATTTGTGCACTGACTCACCAGTGCGTGTTGCGGCATCTTTAATTTCTTTTTCAATGGTATTGATGTTAATCGGCTCTCCTTTCATCTGCAATTTTTCTGCAGAACTTAAAGCCTTAGGCACAATAATCATCAGTAATAAATAGAGAAGAATAATTGAGCCCGATGTAAGCGGAATTAATACAATGGCTGCAATGCGCATCCAAACGGGGTCATTAATTCCGAAGTAGTGACAAAGCCCGGCAATTACACCCGCCACCTTTGCATCATCCGCATCGCGGAACAATCTTTTCTTTACCGATGCAGTATTAAAACTTGTATTTGCGTTTGGCTGTTCACTGCTGCTGCCAACTGCCGCTGATTCAGAAGTTTCTTCACCGGCAATATCCTCCGGCTTACCCATGGCATCCATCACCGACTGAACTTCGGCAACACTTACCACTTCTTTGCGGTCAGCAATTTTTTGATTGAGCAGTTCGCCAATGCGCGCTTCAATATCGTTCATAATTTCATCGCGCTCGGTTTCATTGCTGAATTTTCGCTTAAGCGCTTCGAGATAATTGTGGAGTAATTCAAAAGCATTCTCATCTATAATGAACGCCATTCCTCCAAGGTTTATATTTAATGTCTTTCTCATCTTAGTTGGTTTTGGTGGTTTGTTTAATTATTTGATTAACAGAATCGGTCAGCTCTGTCCAACTGTTGATTAATTCAGCAAGCGATTTTTTGCCCTCCTCGCTTAGCGTAAAATATTTTCGTGGCGGACCGGAAGTCGATTCTTCCCACCGGTAAATAAGTAGCCCGTCATTCTTCAATCTGGTAAGTAAAGGATACAAAGTTCCTTCCACTACTAAGAGTTTGGCAGTTTTCATCCGCTCGATTATTTCTGTTGGATAATGTTCTCCATCCGACAGGATAGAGAGGATGCAGAATTCCAGCACTCCTTTGCGCATTTGCGCTTTGGTGTTTTCTATGTTCATGTTATTTCGTTTTTATTTCTGCTTTAATATGAATATCGTGTTTCTTCTTTGCGCCATCCACGTTTATAGTTACATCTTCCAGCGCCTTGTTGATTTCGTCCTGAAGTTCTTTTAGTTCTCCGTTCAGCCCGTTAATTTCCACTTGTCCTTTTTTGTCGAGTGTAATATGGATGTCAATCTTTTTGGTTTTCTCTTTATCGCCATTGCCCGCAAAACTTGAAAGCGGAAGAAGGGCGATAAGAAGGACGAGAATTTTTGATGTCATGGTTTTTATTTTTTAAATAGATTAGGCAACCCGGAATTTTACAACCAGCACAAACTTTTCGGTGGGAACGGCATTTTTAATTTTCATTTCCTTTAACGTGTTGGCTACATAATTTTTCAATTCGGGATTTGCAGAATTAATTTCGAACAAATTCACGTTTCCGTTTTCATCAACCGAAACAAGAGCCTTCACATCATTAGCTTCGGTATTCTCGGTTACAAATTCAGGACAAGTGATGTTGCGGATAATTTCTCTGCGAACATTTTCTTTAGCAACTTTTTCTACGTTTCCCGGAACAGCTGCTATGATTCCGAAAGTACTCATCAGGATAAAGTATCCGATGATAAAGGCGGTGGTTTTGAATGTCTTTTTCATTTTGTTTGTTTTAATGTTTTTTTAATAAGCTACTTGACTATGCAAATATATATTTATAAAAAGGTATTATGCAAGACATAGTAGTATAATTATTTAAAATAACTTGTAAGTGCCTGATTTTTAGGGAGAAAAAATTTAATATTTTTTGATTGTACTCTAAAATATTCTATAAAAATTTGCTTTTGTTCAAAACTCAACATTGATTTTCTGCTTCACAAAAGCATATTTGAGCGAACTAAAAAATGTTATTATGAAGAAAACAGTTCTACTCTCTATGTTGCTTATGATAATTGCAACAGCTATTGCTCAGGATTCTACCCATGTAAAGAAAAGACCAACTTTTGTATTGGGCGGTGACGGTATTTATGTAAGAGACTCTACCTGGAAAATTGGCGGATACATTGGAGTTTCTGTCAGCCAAACGGCACTTTACCAATGGGGACCGGGTGGCAACAATAATTTTGCGTTTTTATTGAATGCAAGTTTATATGCCAATTACAAGAAAGGAAAAATAATTTGGGACAACAGTTTAGATGCAAAGTGGGGAATGGTTGCCAATGGATTAATCCGCAGTAAAGCTTTGGCAAAAAGTAACCTACAAAAGAACATAGACGTATTCGCGATAAAAACTTCTCTTGGATACGAAGTTTCAAAATCTCTTTATGTATCGGCCCGCTTAGGATTTGAAACGCAGATTACACCGAGTTACGATTATTCACTAACGGATACGAAAAACGGAGCATTCAGAAGATATACAGTTTCTAAATTTGCAGCACCAGCGGTTCTGACTCTTGGTCCTGGGTTAACCTATAAACCGAAAGATTATTTTACCCTATTCTTTTCCCCGGTTGAAGGCAAAATGACATTCGTTACTAAAGATAGTCCTGGCAGAGACACAACTCACATTAATGACACCACATTTACGGATGCCTATTACAGCAATGTTGATGAAACCCGATTTGGTTTAAAGAGAGGTTCTTCTTTTATGGGTGAATTGGGTTGGGAACTCGACTTGCTTTTTCAAAAGGATATCGTAAAAAATGTGAGTTGGAAAAGTCACTTGAATGTTTTTGGTGCCTATATGAATGCAAGCTATAATACCATACTTCCAAAATACTATGCTGACCAAGACTCTGTTGGAGCGATGAATATTTCAGAAAATACTAAACACATACCCGTAGTAAAATGGGAAAACGATTTAGTATTTAAAGTGAACAAATGGTTGAGCGCAACACTCTCCGCAAAATTTGTTTACCAGTATAATGCGCAGGTTCCAATTGATGTTCGCAATAATGACACCGGTAAAAAAGGACCGGACGGCATTACCGATAAAGATAAATTAGGAAACACGGTTAAGGGTTTTAGCAAACTGCAAATATTTGAGCAGTTCGGGCTTGGCATATCTGTAAAGTTTTAAAACAACACTCACAATATTTGAGAAGGGGCAACGCAAGCCCCTTCTTTATTTTTATTATTACCCGACAGGGATTTTCCTTAACAAAATTTCAAAATTAACAATTCACTAAGCGGATATATTTGTCGCCCAATAAAAACAAAAAACTATGGAAGTAATATCAGGAAATACCACGGTTGACATCGCATCACTCAACGAAAAAATAAACCGCGAGAGCGCATTTGTAGATGTGCTGAATATGGAACTCGGTAAGACCATTGTAGGTCAAAAGTATATGATAGAGCGATTGATGCTCGCTATGCTTGGCAACGGACACATTCTACTTGAAGGGGTTCCGGGCTTGGCAAAAACGTTGGCGATAAAATCTCTCGCTCAAGCTATTCACGCAAAGTTCTCGCGCATACAATTTACACCCGATTTGCTGCCTGCCGATTTGGTAGGAACCATGATTTACAATCAAAAGGACAATGAGTTTGTGGTGAAGAAGGGACCCATCTTCGCCAACTTTGTGCTTGCAGATGAAATAAACCGTGCTCCTGCAAAAGTGCAATCGGCATTGTTAGAAGCCATGCAGGAACGTCAGGTTACTATTGGCGAAAACACTTATAAAATTGAAGACCCTTTCTTGGTTCTTGCAACACAAAACCCAATTGAACAGGAAGGAACTTATCCGCTTCCTGAAGCACAGGTTGACCGCTTCATGTTGAAGGCAGTTATTACCTATCCGAAGAAAGAAGAAGAGCAACTCATCATTCGTCAGAATATGCAGATGAGCGATAAAAAGATAAACCCTGTGGTGAAAGCAGAAGATATTGTTGCTGCGCGCAAAACGGTTCGCGAAGTTTATATGGACGAAAAAATTGAGCGTTACATTTTGGATATCGTATTTGCTACACGTAAGCCCGAAGATTATAAACTCACTAAACTTAAATCACTTATTAGCTACGGAGGTTCGCCTCGTGCAAGCATCAATTTGGCAATTGCGGCAAAAGCATATGCCTTCATCAAACGCAGGGGATATGTAATACCGGAAGATGTTCGCGCTATTTGTTTTGATGTAATGCGCCATCGTGTAGGATTGACTTACGAAGCCGAAGCCGAAAATATTACCAGCGAAGAAGTGATTTCAGAAATCTTAAACGCTGTAGAAGTTCCATAGTCTTCATTTGAATTTCATTCGAAAACCGTGGCAAAAGAAATCGTAAATACGACCGAAGATAAGCGCAAGAAACTGCGCAGAATCGAAATCAAAACCCGGAAACTCTCTAATCAGATTTTCACGGGCAGCTATCATTCTGCGTTTAAAGGAAGGGGTATTTCCTTTAGTGAAGTGCGCGAGTATCAGTATGGCGATGACATTCGCGCCATTGATTGGAACGTAACCGCGCGTAACCGCAAACCCTTTATCAAAGTTTTTGAAGAAGAACGAGAATTGACCGTGATGTTGCTGATTGATGTAAGTCAATCTTCTTTTTTCGGAACACAGAATGAATTCAAGAATCACATTATAGCCGAGATAAGCGGAGTAATTGCGTTTTCCGCCATTACCAATAATGACAAGGTGGGGGTTCTCTTTTTTAGTGATACGATTGAGAAATTTATTCCCCCTAAAAAAGGAAAAACACATATCCTTCGAATCATTTCAGAGATATACGATTTCCATCCAAAACAAACCGGTACAAATCTTCCCGAAGCCTTGAAACACTTCAACAACATGGTGAAGAAGAAATCTATTGCTTTTCTGGTTTCCGACTTTTTAAGCAAAGATTCTCAGGATGAAACCTTTAGGAAGGATTTGAAGAAGTCGTTGAGCATTGTCGGCAAGAAACACGATTTAATTGGTTTGCACATTTATGATGAGCGTGAAGCTGTAATGCCTGACATTGGCTTGGCAAAAGTAGTTGATAGCGAAAGCGGGAAGGAATTTTGGATTGATACAAGCGATAAGTCTCTCCGTGAGAAATACGCGAAAACGTTTCACGAAAATGTTCGCGGCACGAAAGATTTGTTCGGAAAAAGCGGAGCGCAGTTAGAATCTATTAAGACAGAAGACAACTATGTGATTTCGCTGATGAATATGTTCAAGAAAAGAGAAATGAAAAGATGATGAGTTCGCGGTTCACAGTTTACGGTTCACAGTTAGCAAAGCTTTTGCGCTTTGCGGCTATTGCATTTTTGTATTTGCCGTTAACCGTCAACTGCCAACAGCCAACGGCTGTTCTTCGCGTGGACTCAGCGCAAATTCAAATTGGCGACCATCTCAATATTCGCTTAACAGTTAAGAGCCCGAACAATTTAGTTGTTCCTTTTCCTATTACTGCTGACACACTCGGTAGTTTAGAAATGGTTTCTGCTGCTAAAATTGATACAAGCACAGAAGGCAGTAACAAAATTTTGTCGCGTCTATATACAGTATCAGCCTACGATTCGGGCGAGTTCCATGCCGGACCGGTGAAGATTTATTTCAAAAACAGCAACGGAGAATTGGATAGTGTTCTTTCCAACGATATTCCGGTTACAGTAAATACTTTGAATGTAGATACAACAAAGCCATTCAAAGCCATAAAAGCTCCGTTGGATGTCCCTTACTCTTGGAGGGAGTTTATTCCTTATATCATTGGAGCAGTAGTTTTATTGATTGTAATTATTGTCGGAATCATTCTTTGGAAAAAATACCGCAAGCCAAAACCTGCAGTGATTGAGCGACCAAAACCAAAAGACCCTGCTCATATCTGGGCGCGTAAAGAGTTGAAGAAACTGGAAGAAGAAAAAGTTTGGCAGGGCGACAATGTGAAACTGTATTACAGCCGGTTGACCGATGTGCTGCGTTTGTATGTTGAATACCGCTACGGTTGGTATGCCATGGAATCAACTACCGAAGAAATTCAAAGCGAAATTGAAAACTATAACCTTAAAGAGAAGGCAAAAGAAAACCTGCTTTCAATTTTACGTGCAGCCGATTTAGTAAAGTTCGCGAAGATGATTCCGATGCCTGATGCGAATATCCGTGCAATGGAAAGCGCTTATAAGTTTATTGATTTCACTGAGCCGAACGAAAACAAAACGGAGGAGAAAAAGTAATGTTCAGCAATCTCTCACATATCACCTTTGCGAACAAATGGGTTTTGTTCTTCATCCCCGCAGTATTTGTGGTGGCGGGCTTGTGGTGGTATTTCTTGTCGAAGAAAGCTTTCCCTACACTTAAGCTTTCTGCAACGAACGCTTTTGCCGTAAACGGAACTCCGTTCAAAGCAACACTCAAAAAATTTCTTCCGGTATTGCGCGTGTTTGCACTTACGAGTTTGTTAGTCGCTATTGCGCGTCCGCAAACTTCTTTCGATGAAGAAAAAGTTACCACCGATGGAATTGACATTGTTCTGGCAGTAGACGTTTCCACTTCTATGCTCGCCAAAGATTTTTCGCCAAACCGTTTGGAAGCTGCAAAGAAAGAAGCCACTAATTTTATTGATGGTCGTCCGCATGATAGAATTGGCTTGGTGGTTTTTGCTGGTGAAAGTTTTACGCAATGCCCGGTTACTATTGACCACGCGATTGTCAAAAACCAACTCAAGCAAATTAAAAATGGCTTGATGGAAGACGGCACCGCCATCGGTATGGGTCTCGCTACTTCTGTGCAGCGTCTGAAAGAGTTTCCTTCTAAAAGCAAAGTGATAATTCTGATGACAGACGGGGTAAACAACAAAGGTCTGATTGACCCCGCCACTGCATCTGACATTGCACTGCAATTCAAAACGCGGGTTTACACTATAGGTATCGGAACAAACGGCAAAGCCATGACACCGGTGGCCATGTCGCCGGGCGGAGAGTTGATTTTTGATTATGCCGATGTGCAGATTGATGAACCATTGCTGAAAGAGATAGCGAAGAAAACAGGTGGGCAATATTTCCGCGCAACCGATAACAAGAAGCTGAAAGAAATATACGCGCAGATTGACAAACTTGAAAAAACAAAAATTGAAGTGAGTGCTTTTGAACACAAAACAGAAAAATTCTTTCCGTTTGCGTTGCTGGCAATTGCACTGTTGTTGTTAGAAGTCTTAATGCGCTATTTAATTGTAAAGAGTATTCCGTAAACCCCTCTAACTCCCCTAAAGGGGAGAACAGAGTAGTAGTAATTTGAAAGTGAGAAACAAAAAATAAAAGACAAAACCAAAGTCCCCTTTAGGGGATTTAGGGGTGTTATGAAAAAGTCGGACTACATAAAATATCTCTGGTTGCTCCTGCTGGCAATTCCCATCGGCAC
>CAIYOV010000191.1 GCA_903927935.1 uncultured Bacteroidota bacterium
CGGAAGTTTCAGGTCACAAATTTTACCCCAATCAAGACCGACATTATTTTGAATTTATTGAAAAGGCAGATGGCACCAACGACCCAGTAGCAAAAGTCCGTGGGGTTTCATGGACAACCGGTTCTAACCGAATTAAATGTTTTGAAAAAGGAACAGGACAGGAATTTGGAAATGGTCTACAAGTGTTGGTGAAAGTGCGGGTGGAGTTCCATCAAACTTATGGATTTTCTTTAGTGTTGTTGGATATTGATGAGGGGTTTACCCTGGGTGAAATTGAGCGACTAAGGAGAGAGACCTTATTAAGGCTAGTAGCAGAAAATCCATTGTTTATTGAACTAGTTGGCGGGGTATATAATACCAAGAATAAAAAAATTAAACTAAATAAAGTTCTACAAAGTATTGCCATCATAGGTTCTCCTAACTCTGCTGGATGTGAAGACTTTCTTCACACATTGATTTCAAATCAGTTTAATTACAAGTTCGCTATCGATATTTATCAATCTGCGGTTCAAGGAGCTGAGGCTGAGAAGGAACTTGTACATAAATTAATTGATATTTTTAATTCGAAAGTCTCGTATGATTGTGTTGTTATTATTCGAGGAGGTGGAGCTAAATCAGATTTTCTCGTTTTTGATAGCTATCTTCTATCAAAAGCTATTGCGAAATTCCCAATTCCTATAATCACCGGGATTGGGCATTATACGGATATCAGTGTTGCAGATTTAATGGCTAACACGAATACTAAAACCCCCACTAAAGCCGCAGAATTTATTATTGCCCACAATAGATTGTTTGAGGATTCTGTGATAGAATTTCAAAAAGCAATTATCATAAAATCACAGCAGTCACTAAGCCATGCTTTGGAGAGAATCAACAGTTCTAACATTCTTATTATCAATAAATCCAGGAACCATATAAATCATCATAAAGATCAATTGACTAGCATTAATCAAGTTGTGATAAACTGTACGTTGTCAGATCAAAGTGGACTTGAGACCTAATATTTAATGTGGTATTTATGATTAAAAATAAAAGAGTTTTTAAAGACATAGCAACAAAAATGATTGAGTTTGAAAGAAGCGTTCCGTTGTTTAAGCGGAACGCTTTTCATTTTCGTTGGCTCAGCTATCTCTGACCGGTTGCGCTCCCGCAGAGCCGGCTTCCTTTTTACTGAGCCTGGTAAAAATAATCTATTCTCTTTTGACCACTGATTTTCGGTGCAGTTGCTTCCTCCGCTTCAGTGTGCGAGCTTTAGTTCGTTTGCGCTTTTCAAGCACTTGTGCCGCTTTGTTGTAATACACTTGAGCCGGTGTGCAGTTGTTGATGGATTCGTGATAACGATGATGATTGTAGTAATGCACGAACTTTTCCACGGCCCGTTCCAACTCTTCCGTGCTATAATAGTTTTCGAGTTTGATGATGTTCTTTAAGCTGCGGTTGTAACGTTCAATCTTGCCTTGTGTTTGCGGATGGAGTGGACGTCCATGCAAGGGGATGATGTTTTCATCTTTTAAAAATCTGTTGAAGTCAGTAGCGATGTAACTGCTGCCGTTATCACTGAGCAGTTTAGGTCGTTTGCTTTTCGGAAGATTGGCGTGCGCTAATGCCTTGCGAACGGTGCTTTCTGCATCTTCCGATTTCATGCCTTTGCAAAGTTCCCAAGCCACAATGTAACGGCTGAAATCATCGAGCACAGTTGATAGGTAATACCAACCCCATCCGATGATTTTGAAGTAAGTAAAATCCGTCTGCCACATCTGGTTAGGATGCGATGTCTTGTCTTTAAACTCATCGCTGGCGGACAGAACAATGTGAGCTGGAGCAGTGATTAGTCCGTATTCGCGTAGGATGCGATACACACTCGATTCACTGATGAAGTAGTCGTGATGGTCGGTAATATGCCAGGCGAGTTCCCGCGCAGAAAGCGCTTCTTTTTCCAAAGCAATTTCTACCACGCGTTCTCTTTCCGGCTGCGGAATACGGTTCCATGTCCTTTTAGCCAATGGTAATCTGTCTTTCAATCCATCCGGCCCATGCTTCTCATATTTCTCATACCAGTTGTAGAAAGTGCTTTTGTGGATGCCGAGTTGTTTAAGCGTTCGTGTAACGCCAATATCCGAGCCGTCCACCAAGCGGATGATTTCAAGTTTCTCTGCGGGATTGTATCTCATATACTTTGGATATTCACTTTTCACTCTAAGCCGCGCAAACTTTTTTTAAGCACTTTTACCTCGATGCTTAATTCAGCTACGAGGTCTTTCAGGTCGACATTCTGTTCCCTCAGCTCTTTGACTTCTTCCGTATTTGCATTACGCTCTGTATCTCCGCTCAACCTTTTCTTCCCGGCCTCCAGAAAGTCTTTACTCCAGTTATAGTAGTTGTTTTCATGGATGCCGTATTTACGACAAAGAGCCGCTACTGAATCTTCTCCACGAAGTCCTTCTAAAATAATCTTAATCTTTTCTTCTGCTGAAAATACTCTGCGCGTTCTGCGCTTTATTTCGCGAACAAGGCTGCTCGCACTTTGTTTCTTATCTTCCATTTTGTAGGATTTTTATTGATGATTAAATATCTCAAATCCCACATTAACTTTAACCCCTAATTAGTCCAGATTGTGCTGACTGTTTACAGTTTTTTGTTTTGGTTATTTATTTTTTTGGGTTAAAACTACCACTGTTTTTATACAGCGATGCCTGCTTTGGTTTATTTGCAA
>CAIYOV010000192.1 GCA_903927935.1 uncultured Bacteroidota bacterium
CAATTCCTTGTTAACATATTGCTAACGTTTTTGTTTGAAAAGTCCCGTTTTTTTATTATTTCTTTGAGTAGTCAAATTTTACCTGCTTAAAAGGTAAAATAAAATTATACCGCTTTTAAAATCATTTAAATCAAACATAAATTTAATATACAAACCAAGATGAAAAACCTCAGAACTCTCCTTTTCGTAGCCATCCTTTTTGCAATGACGGCAGTTTCAAACGCTCAGAGCGTGGGGATTAACTCAGATGGCTCAAGCCCCAACAGCAGCGCGATGCTCGATGTGAGTTCAACGACCAAAGGCTTCTTACCTCCAAGAGTTGCACTTACCGGAACTGCTGATGCTACTACTATTGTTAGCCCAGCTGTGGGCCTCTTTGTCTATAATACCGCCACAGCAGGCACCTCACCAAGTAATGTGACACCAGGCCTATATTATTATGACGGTAGTAAATGGCAGCGAATTATTAACCAACAACCCGATGCCACTGTAGAGTTTGACCGGGCAACACCCACAACAGCAGGGGTGGTATTTACGCCAAATACACCGGCAAGTAAAGATTATGTATATGTGAGTACCATTGATAATTCGCAATGGACCTATAATGGTTCAATTTATACTACTTACACTCCTCCTGCAAGCACAGCATGGAATTTAGCTGGCGGAACTACAGATGCAGGCAGTAATAAAACAGGGGCCATCTCTCGAACAGGAAATGTTGGGGTAGGCACAACTCCAACTGTTAGATTAGATGCAAGAGCAACTACTGGTGATGGCGCTGTAGGGATTGGGACATCTTCTGCAACTGCTTCTACTACTGGTGCTGGCGCTTTACGCTACAGTACTTCAAGTGGGGGAATATTGGAATATAGTAATGGAACAGCATGGAATACCTTGACCAGTACAGTTACAAAATCTACGGTCATTGCTTCAAAAAATAGTGATCAAACAATTATCAACAATATTTCAGCGACTGTTGTCGTATGGACAGAGATTGTGGATAATAATAATACTTTTAATCCGTCAACCGGTGTATTTACTGCACCTAGAACCGGAAACTATGTATTTAACTTTAGTTACGCCTTTTCTGCATCTAATTATTCTTCAACACCTTCAGTGATTGAAGCTTGGATGCAATGTTCAGATGGAACTAAATTAAGAAAACAGCTTCTTGCTGCGCCAATTAGCGCAACTAATCAAAGGTGTGGAGCATTGATATCATTTGTTGTAAATCTTATATCGGGCCAAACTTTGAGTGCTGCCATTTGGCATGATACAGGGGCCGATCGAAGTTTAGAAATCAATGGAGGAGGGGCAGGATTCGTCAATATTTCTATTGTAGAACTTTAACTTAAATTACTTGTTTTTTATTATTTCTTTGAGGAGTCAAAATTTATCCTGTTTGCAAGGTAAAAGTAAAAATACCACTTATGAAAAAACTGATTTTCTCCCTGTTAGTGTTCTCCCTTGGCTGGTCGGCCGCAATGGCCCAGAGCGTGGGCATCAACTCCGATGGCTCAACTCCCCATG
>CAIYOV010000193.1 GCA_903927935.1 uncultured Bacteroidota bacterium
GGACCGCCTGCTGTAATTCTGAACAACGGTAAAGACGAATTATGTTTAGGAGAATCAACTATGCTGTTTGTGCCGGCTAATAATAATTGGACTTACGCGTGGACGAGCAATGACCCGAATGCAAACGGACAAACTACGAATTATGTTTATCCTGGAAGCACGCCACCTGGAACTTATACTTACACGGTAATTGTTACCGACACAACCACAGGTTGTGCAGATACTTCATTGCCTTATACTATTATTGTTCATCCGCTTCCGGTTCCGCCAACCATTACACCACTTGGGCCCACTACCATTTGTTTTGGCGACACAGTTGTGTTAGTTGGTTCTCATCCTGATCCTACAGTTACATTTTTATGGAGTAATGGTGATGTAAACGATACTGTTTTCGCGGTGAAGAATGGTTGCTATAACTTAACAGTGAAAGATACAAATGGCTGCAAGAGTATGAATCAGCTGTGCATAACAGTAAATCCTCTTCCAGATTTGTGCACGTTCTACGAAGGATGTTTTGATACTTGCGCTCCTTATACTATTTGCGCTCCTGCGGGAAGCACATGGCAATGGCTGAATAACGGGGTTCCTATTCCTAGTACAACTATGCAATGTTATACTACGAGCGTAAGCGGATCGTATTCTGTGATTGTAACTAACAGTTATGGATGTGTAGATACTACCGGAGTATTAGATTTGAATTTGCACCCATGCAATGATTGTGCAGAATTTGAAATAGACAGCACTGGTTGCGATTCAAGCGGACATCATGTTATCTTCTACCATGTAACCAACCATTCGCCTGTTGCAATTACACAGGTAAATTTAGAAGTGCTTCAGCCGCATTTAAATGTAGCGTATGCACCGGTGGTTAGTTTTGTAACTGTTCCGGCAGGTGGAACTTCTCCTCAATTGAGTGCCACTATTTACAATGGTCATGATGAGGACACGATTTGTTTCCGCACTCACATTTCTGTTTTAGATTCTATGGGTATGGAAGTGGTCTGCTGTTACAGCGATACCGATTGTGTTGTGCTTCAACCTTGCGATAGCCTACCGGTTGATACGAATTGCTGTTACTTCAATTATCTGGGTGATTCAAGTTGGTGCGACCAGACTACGGGCGTAAATGTTTTCCATTTCCAATTGCACGTAAATGGTTGCGGCACTTTGCAAATTCAAACCGGACCGAATACTTCTATCAGTGGAAGTAATCCGTTAGTGATGAATGGGAACAATGCGGTTATTAATGGAACATATACTCCGTCATCGCCAACCGATACGGTTGTGTGTATCACTTTTGTAATGGGGAATGGTGTAGTTTATTGTGCAGATACTACTATTTGTATTCATCTGCATTGTGCTAAACCGGTTCCTCCGTATTGCAGTCTGCATTTTGAAGATTCTATTTGCGTGGGGCAGACTACTGCCTATTCATACGCAGGCAATCCGGCAGGCTTAACGTTCAACTGGCAATTCCCTAACGGAAGCCCATCAACGGCAACCGGTCCGGGTCCGCATTATGTTACTTACAACACGGTAGGATGCTTCCAGGTTATCTGTATCATCAACAACAATATTGATTGTGTAGATACAATTTGTGTATTGCCTCCGCCTGTGGCTTCAGTTACACAAAGCGGCAATACGTTGCTGGCTTATCCTTCGGGGTATTCTTACCAATGGTATACAGGCACACCGGGTGCTAATCCTATACTGGGGGCAACCAATCAGTTTTACAATGTTACTGTAACCGGGTTCTACTGTGTGGTGGTAAGCCGAAACGATTATTGCAGCGATACCGCTTGCATTGACCACATACCGAATGGAGTTGACGCGCTTACTGACAATAGCTGGAGTGTTTATCCGAATCCAAACGATGGTTCATTTACGCTTTCAATTGACAGGCAAAACGGGAACGCAGAAATGAAAGTGATGAATACTATTGGTGAGGTGGTAGATGAAAGAATGTTTACGGTGAAGAATGGCAAACAGGATTTCTTTGTCCAAAACAGGAATTTTGCTACCGGTATTTATTTCATTCAACTGAAAACAGAAAGCGGAGTTGGCTTGAAGCGGATGCTGGTGAAGTAGGTTTAAACTAAAAGTGGCAGGTTTTTAAAACCTGCCACTTTTTTTATGCCCATACTTTAGTGCCTTCGCTGCAATTGGTGCAGATGTCAATCTCTTTTCTGCTCTTTAAAATTCGTGAGCGAAACGATTGGTATAAATCACTCTGCCATATTTCGCTAAACGTTTTGTTGTTCAAATCACCGAGTTGATGTTGTGCGTCTTTATCGAAACAGCACGGAACAATTTTGCCATCCCAGGTTATTACAGTACTGTGCCACAGCTTCCAGCAATGATTGAGTAATGCATTTTTGATTTTGTATTTACCGTCACTTTGTTTTTGGTAACGGGAATATTTATCAATGGTGGGAATCAAATCATTCCCATTTTCGAAATCATAAACCTGTGCTGTTTTAAGTTTTACTTCGTCTACACCAATTTCTTTTGCCAGCCTTTTTACTTCCTCTACCTGATGTTCGTTGGGTTTAACTACTAAGAATTGGAAAACGATGTGTGGCGTAGTTGAGTTCAGTGCTTTTTTTGTCTCCACTAGATTCTTCGTTCCTTCAAGCACTTTCTCCAAACTTCCGCCAATTCGATACTGCTCGTAAGTTTCCTGTGTAGTTCCGTCAATAGAAATCAAAATTCTGTCGAGTCCGCTTTCAACCGTTTCTTTTGCTTTTCGTTCGGTAAGAAAATGTGCGTTAGTTGAGGTGACTGTGTAGATTTTTTTATGCGAAGCATAACGCACGAGTTCTAAAAACTTTGGGTGCATATACGGCTCGCCCTGAAAATAGAAATAGAGATAAATCAGTTTGTCTCCAATTTCATCTATTGTTTTTTTATAAAAGTTGTAATCGAGGTTGCCGGTTGGCCTGGTAAAGTTTTTTAAACCACTAGGACATTCAGGACAACCAAGATTACAGGTGGTAGTTGGCTCAATAGAAACATTAAACGGAACACCGTATTGAAGGGCTTGCTTGCTCCACTTGGAAAAATAGAATGATGATAATACTGAGGAAGCGTTAATCA
>CAIYOV010000194.1 GCA_903927935.1 uncultured Bacteroidota bacterium
AAATTGATAACGATGAAAAACTTTCTGCATTTATTGTAGAGAAAGCATTTGGCGGAATCTCCTTAGGAAAAGAAGAGAAGAAGATGGGTATTAAAGCTTCGTCAACCGTAATGGTTTTCTTCAACGACTGTAAAGTTCCGAAAGAGAATTTACTGGGCGAACGCGGAAAGGGATTCAACATGGCGTTGAACATCCTGAACAGCGGTAGAATAAAAATTGCAGCCGGTGGGGTAGGAGGAATGAAATTCGGATTGGATAAAACAGTAGAGTATTGCAAAACACGTATACAATTCAACAAGCCCATTGCTGAGTTTGGAGCGATGAAACAAAAACTGGGAATAATTGCCACTAATCTTTTTGCTATTGAGTCAGGCGTATACCGTATAGGTGCAGAGGTAGATAAAAAGCGCGAAGAGCTTTTAAAAGGCGGCAGCAGCGGTAATGATTCCGAAATTAATTCAATGCGCGAATACGCTATTGAATGCGCTATCCTGAAAGTGCTGGGCAGCGAAGCCATGTGCAACACCGGTGATGAGGCAATTCAGATTTTCGGAGGAATGGGCTACTCACAGGAAACAGGTGTAGAGATGGCTTACCGCGATGCACGAATCACTAAAATTTACGAAGGCACGAATGAGATTAATCGCATGCTTACACTGGCCGAATTTTATAAGCGCGCTTTTGTTACCAAAGAGTTAAAGTTGAAATCTGCTCAATCGTTTGTTCCGACTACAATTCTTAAAAATTACATTCCATTTACCGGTGGCGGTTTCTTAGGCACCGAGTTTGAATTCGTGAATAACCTAAAAAGCATCTTCCTGATTATTACCGGTGCTGCCGGTGCCAAGCTGAAAGAGAAATTAGTAGATGAGCAGGAAATAGTGATGAACTTAGCCGATATCCTTTCAATGGCATTCATCTGCGAATCGGCTTTTTTGCGCGTTAAGAAACTGAGCGAAAAACCAAACATCAACAAAGCAGAATTGGAAATAAAAACCAAAATGGCGCAGTTGTATTTATACGATGCACTGGATGTGGTGCGCAAATCTGCCAATAATGCTATCGACAGCTATGCGAAAGGAATAGAGAAAGCAACATTAAAATGTTTAATGCGCAGAATGCTCAGAACCTACCGCATCAATCCGAAAGATGTAAGAAGAGAAGTAGCCGATTTTATGATTAAACAGAACGGTTATAACTTCTGATTTCGTTAAGAAAATATATTCAAATCAATTTTCATTTTATTTTCACGGGCACATGAAGAAAATTCTGCTACCCGTGTTTTTTATGTTTTCTCTCGCGCTCTGCGGCCAAAAACGTGTTTACGATATTGAATTGTTTGGTAAAAAAATCGGACAAACAACTGTTGAACGAGTTGATAAAGGAAATGGCGATTTAGAATTTAAGCTGAACAGCAGAAGTGAAGTGAATATTCTCTTCACTCACAAAACATCAATAATGGATTTTGATATCATCTATAAAGATGGAAAATATATTTCATCGTATTGCAAGAGTGTAAAGGACGATGTGACCGAAATTACAAAGATTGCCTGGGATGGTACCCGCTATCTTATAAAAAAAGGAGAGGAGACTTTGCAATTAAGTCAACTGTTGGATTTTTCTGCTGTTCAGCTTTACTTTATTGAGCCTAAACAGAGAACAAAAATATTTTCAGAACGCATAGGTCAGTTTTGCAATTTCATTAAAACAACCGAAGGCGTTTATGAATGCAAATCGCCAAATGGAGTCTTAAATATTTACCGATACAGAAACGGTATTCTGTATG
>CAIYOV010000195.1 GCA_903927935.1 uncultured Bacteroidota bacterium
CTTTGCGGATGGTAAATGTAAACTTGAAAACCTGATAAGCACAATGGTTGACCGTAAAAGTATGCTAATTTGCGGACTGTTCAACGAGGTTGTAATTGCCATCGGGACATAAAGAATCACCCCACCCTACGGGCAATCGACTTAAAAATAAAGATGGAATTAAAGGCTGCAAAAAAGATTATTCATGTTATACGTATTTAAAAAAGGAATTCGTGAATCGCTTCGCTTATTTGTAACGAATAGCGCGACAACCCGCCTTGAGGTGGGAACCTCGCCTATAACCTTTGCAAACTTCCCATTTAAGAATACTTTTATCCCGTTCAGAAAAGACACTAGATAAATCATGAGCAACAGCAAAATATTATTAGAAGTAAAAAACCTGGTAACCGAGTTTAAAACCGATGACGGCATTGTAAAAGCGGTGAACGATATTTCGTTTACCCTCAACCGCGGAGAAACCATAGGTATTGTGGGCGAGTCCGGTTCCGGTAAGTCGGTTACTTCGCTTAGTGTTATGCGGCTGATACCGGACCCACCGGGAAGAATTGCGAGTGGCGAAATAAATTTTTATGAAAAAGACGGGCGCGTAGTTGACCTGACGAAGATTAGCGAAGAAGAAATGCGCAAGTATCGCGGCAACGAAATTTCGATGATTTTTCAGGAGCCTATGACCTCGCTGAACCCGGTGTTTACCTGTGGCGACCAGGTGGTAGAAGCGATTGTGCTGCACCAGAAAGTTACGAAGCAGCAGGCGCAGGAAATTACCCTGAAGATGTTTGAGAAGGTGAAACTGCCGAACCCACAACGGATTTTAGATGCATATCCTCACCAGTTATCGGGCGGACAGAAACAGCGCGTGATGATTGCGATGGCGATGAGCTGTAACCCGAGCATACTAATTGCCGATGAGCCAACCACCGCGCTTGATGTAACGGTGCAGGCAACCATCCTTGATTTGATGGCGCAACTGAAAGGCGAAATTGACAGCTCGATTATTTTTATTACGCACGACCTTGGTGTAATTGCAGAAATTGCCGACCGCGTGCTGGTGATGTATAAAGGAAAGATTGTTGAGCAGGGAAGTGTGCTGGAGATTTTCGGCAACCCCCAACACCCGTACACCAAAAGTTTATTGGCTTGCCGTCCGCCATTGGGCAAACGTTTGAGCAAGCTGCCTACCGTTGTTGATTTTATGGAGGAGAAGGAAGACGGAACGGTGATTGAAAAACATACATCGGTTGCCGATGCTATTAATGCGGTGGTAATTAGCGATGAAGTAACCCTGGCGCGCAGAGAGAAAGTGATGGCGGCTAAAACCATTCTTCAGCTGAAGAATGTGAAGACGTGGTTCCCGATGAACAAGAACTTTATGGGTACCACTACCGAATATGTAAAAGCGGTGGATGATGTAACGTTTGATGTACATGAAGGCGAAACACTCGGACTGGTAGGAGAATCAGGTTGCGGTAAAACTACTTTAGGAAGAACCATTCTGCGATTGGTTCCGGCACATGGCGGTGAAATTATTTTTGACGGCAAGAGTTTGCTGACGCTTGGCCAGAAGGATATGATTGAAATGCGCAAGCACATGCAGATTATTTTTCAGGATCCTTACTCATCATTGAACCCGCGCATTACCATCGGCAATGCCATCATGGAACCAATGACCGTGCACGGAGTTTATGCCAACGAAAAAGAACGCAAAGCAAAAGTGCTGGACCTGCTGAACAAAGTAAATATGAAGCCGGAACATTTTAACCGTTATCCGCACGAGTTTTCGGGCGGGCAGCGTCAGCGTATTTGTATTGCGCGTGCACTGGCTCTTAACCCTAAGTTTATTATTTGCGATGAATCGGTTTCGGCACTCGATGTTTCGGTGCAGGCACAGGTGTTGAATCTATTGATTCAACTGCGCGAAGAATTTAAGTTCACTTACATTTTCATCTCGCACGATTTATCGGTCGTAAAATTCATGAGCGACCGCATGGTGGTAATGAATAAAGGAAAGATTGAAGAGATGGGCATCAGCGATGACATCTACAACAATCCGCAACGCGAATACACGCAGAAGCTGATTGCGGCTATCCCGAAGGGAGAACTAAGCGATATACAACGCAGAATTGGTGTAAGAGCTGGGATGAATTAGCATGTCATGCTGAGCGAAGTCGAAGCATACTAAAACCCTTCGACTCCGCTCAGGGTGACATCACAAAAAAAACTCCTCTGCTTTCGCGAGAGGAGTTAACCTAAAGACACATGAAATCTTTATAAGTTGCTTACGCAGCCATTTTTCCGTTGATGCTGTTCCACTTTCCTTCGATACTTTCTAACTGGCTTATCATTCCTGAAGCTCTTTCTTCAATACACTTTAAGCGAAAGCGAAGACTGGTTAATTCGGGTATCAGTTCAACAAATTTTTCTTCGTTGCCTTGCTCGAACATATGTCCTTTCAACTCCTGCACTTTCTTCATATAGTCTGTACTTTTTTCAATCATTGTGCGGTGCTCGAAGAACACTCCCATTATTTGCTGTTTAAAATCTTCGATACGGAAGATAAACTCCTTCAGGCCTCTTAACGATTCGTCTGCACTACCAGGTGCACCCGGCACAGAAGATTCTGCCATATAACGGTCCATTGCCACCGCATTATCTTCAATAAATTTTTTAGGCAGTTGGTAGAGTCCCACCACACGAGTGCTGATGGTTCTGTATTCCTCAATGAATTCGCGGTGAAGATTGCAGTAGTGGTCGTAAGAGTTTTCTGTTTGTATCATAAACTGTTGATTTATGATATTAAGATATATCACCGACCGCCCTTGCGCAAGCTATTGCCTTTTGTTTTGCACAAAATGCAAATTGTGTAATGCTAAAATCTGTAACTTTTTCAAAAAGCAACACAAAGAACACCGCGCATTAAGCCGCCTGCTTAACTCTATCTCTTACATCTTCCCACTTAACTTCGAGCTTTTCGAGCCACACCAAAGTATCATCGGCTCTTTCTTTAATTTGTTTGAGGCCAACCATGAGTTCGTCTACCTTGGGAGTCAAATCAGAATATTCAGAAGCAAAAGCAGTCCAGCTACTTCCTTTTTGTTTTGCTTCAAGAGCCTTTGCATTGAACAAGTATGCTTCTGTCTCATCAATATGTTTCATGTGCTCGTTGAACAAACCAATGGTATGCATGGTAAATTCGTCTAACTGACTCATAAAATCAGCCACCACCCGCATTGACATATCGTTGGCTGATGGCGCTTTGGCAGAAAGATGCTTTGAAGAAACGGAATTCATTGTTCCTTCTGTCTCGTCAAGAAATTTTTTAGGTAACCTGTAAAGTTCGGTAACATATTCGTTCACCATTTTATAGGCTTCTACAAAATTGGTATGTGTCAGATGATAGTGTTCGTAAGCTTCCGCGTTGAGATTTTGCATAATTGTTTTTTAGTATGCTTATAATACGCCTCAATGGGAAGTAAAGTTCGAGATTGGATATTGTTGTTTACAATGGTTTTTTTGTTGGCAACGGAACGCAGTTGTGAGAGGTGTTAAAAGCTTTTAAGCTGTTGCATTAATTTACCAACCACCACTTTATCGATAGGAAGAATAATATCGGTTTCGTTCTGTAATTCCGAAACATTTACCCATCGAAACGATTCCGCTTCTTTTCCGGCCACATATTCAAAATCAAACTTCTTATCGGAAGTTTTAATTTGAGTCCAGTCTTTAGATTCTAAAAGGTAATAGATGCTAATGATTTGACTGTCGGGAGATAGTTCAAAAAATGAACGGACAAAAAAATCGGTAGTATAAAAATGTGATTTCACTTCCACCTCCACTCCTGTTTCCTCCACAAATTCCCTTTTCAATCCGTCAATTAATCCTTCGCCTAATTCTAAACCGCCACCCGGAAATTTAGTTGCCAGCTGTCCGCTTTTAAATGCTTCATCAGACACCAATATTTGTTGATGGGGATTAATGAGTATTCCGTAAACGCGAATGTTGAATCGTTTAAGAGGTAAACCGGACATGTGAAAAATGAATTAGTATTTGAAACCTAAACTGCCACGCTTGCCTTCGTTGATTTTAAATTCCTTCAAGTCTTCGAGCGTCATAATTTCGAGCATTTCTTTAGTGCGTTCATCTTTTTTCATAGATGCAAGACGCAGGTTTTGGTTTTGAACTGCTTCCACAATCAGTTTGCGAATTTCGCGGGCATTACCAAAATATTTATCTCGGTATTCGTAGATAGAAGTGATGTATTTCTGCAAGTAGTCATACGCTTCATTATCTAAGCGAATGTTTTCAGTTTTCAATAATGAAAGCGCAATGCGGAATAATTCTGTTTCGTTGTAATCATTGAACGTAAATGTTCGGTCGAAACGTGAACGCAAGCCCGGATTAGATTCAAGGAAACGGGTCATTGGGTCGGTGTAACCGGCAACGATTACCGCAAACTCTCCGCGGCTGTCTTCCATTCTCTTCAATAATGTCTCAATCGCCTCACGACCGAAATCGTTCCCTTCACCAAGTGCATAAGCTTCATCGATAAATAAAACTCCACCCTTAGCTTCTTTAATACGCTCATCTGTTTTTAAAGCTGTTTGTCCTACGAAACCAGCCACCAAACCCTGTCGGTCTAATTCAACCATGTGGCCGCGTTCAATTAAACCAAGCGATTTGTAAATCTTACCCATGATTCGAGCAACAGTTGTCTTTCCGGTTCCGGGATTACCGGTGAATACTGTATGCAGCGAAAACTTATTTAGTACATCTTTTCCAATATCGTGATAGAAACGAACAAGTTTCACCAATTCGTTCACTTCGTTTTTAATGTTGCTGATACCCACCAGTTCGTTCAACTCATCCATCGCACTCTGCAACAGTTTTTCGTTGATGTTTATGTTGAACTTGCGTTTACCGCGCTGTTTAAATACCTGTTCAACATCTTCCTGCTCAATGGTAGACAGCGTATTGCCATCTAATTCGTGAAGGTCAGCACGTTTCATTAAACGCAGACCGAGATTCATTTTTGCTTCATCAATAATTGAAATGGCAAAGCGCGCATTACCAAAACTTTTATCGCGGTTGCGGAACCCTTCCATCAACTGCTCAGCTAAATAATTTTGTGCCGGTTCAGTCAAGTGAACATTCTTCGAAGCTGTATACCCCAAAGCAATTGCGTGCAATTCATCCGGTAGGTAATCCTCGAAGTGGAAATAATTTGCAAACCGTGATTTCATTCCAGGATTTGACTTTAGAAAAACATCCATTTCGTGCGGGTAACCAGCTACCATTATAGCGAGATCTTTTGAACCATCGCTCATTTCCTTTATCAAAACTTCAATTGCTTCTTTTCCAAAATCTTTCGAATCATCGGATTCGCGGGCAAGAGAATACGCCTCATCAATAAAAAGAATTCCTCCCTTAGCTTCTTCAATTGCCTTCTTCACTTTCGGAGCGGTTTGTCCGATGTATTCACCAATCAATTGCGAGCGGTCTACTTCTTTCACGTGACCTTTACTGAGTAGGCCCATGCTTTTGTAAATCTGGCCGAGCAATTTTACAACTGTAGTTTTTCCGGTTCCCGGATTACCTGTGAATACAGAATGAAGATTAATTCTTTCAGAATCTTTAAACCCCCTTTCCTGACGAAGTTTTAAGAAGTTCAAATAATCAATGTGATTCTTTACTTCTTTCTTCAGTTCTTCCAAACCAATCAAATCGTCCAGCTTTTTGACGTTTGAATCAAGCGATTCATCAGGAGCTGATGGCAAAGTTGAATTTACAGCAGCAATGTTTCCGCTAACCGTAGAAAGTTCCACTTCACCTTCTTCATCTTCATCACCGGTATCTAAATGCACGACCGCAATCACAGTATCCATGAAGATAATTTCAAGCCGATAGTGATTGTCTTTCCATGTGCCGGGTATATCATTTCCCCACCCTTCGTTAAAAAGGAAGATTTCACTTTCTTTTCCTGCTTCTATTTTACGAAAACGCTCAATGCGTGCCTTAAGTAAACCGGAGGCGTTATACCAATTGAAAAAAAGTTCGCAGTTCCATTCCGCAGGGATTTTGTTGCGGAACTTGAATTCAGCATACAAGTATTGCGTTTCATTCCGACTGATTTGCTTGAGGTAAACTTTATTTTCGTTATTCACCGCATTATAATCACCGGTAAAAAAACGAATACTTTCAATATTGAAATACGGATTGTCGTCAGCACTTACCTTTCCAACATCTTCAATATAAAACCTTTTGGTTCCTATCAGTTCGTTATCAATGTATGCTTCCCAGCTATATTCACCGGCAGCCCAAAACGAACCGGGAGTAGCCATGCCCCATCCTTTATTGATGTAAACAACATTTTCATCTAAACGAATTTTTCTTTTTTCATCCTGCGATGAGAGCTCCTTTTTTTTCCCATCAATATGTGAGAATACCCTGAGGTTGACTGTAGTTTCCCAATCCTGCTCATCGAACAGTTTGTTATAGAATGCAATTTCGGCACTTATATACGTGGTTTCGCTACGGTCGAAAACCGAGCGATATTCGCGACTGCGATTTGCAAGCCATTCATCACTAGCAAATACACGAAGAGTTTTGAATTTATAATTTTTGTAAGCCATCTTTCTCTCGTTTATGGTTGACGGTATAAAACCGTGCCATTATTCATTAAGTATTTATCTCTAACAAAAGCCAAAATATAAATCCCGCTGAGTGTTAGAACGAAAAAATATGCACAACCTATTTGTTAGACGAGAAAACCACACCAAAGGATTGTCATGGTAGTGTAAAATTTTAAAAAACTAATTTATGCTTGTTCTTATTGCATAATATACAAATCGCACTTTTTGCATTCTTTAAACAA
>CAIYOV010000196.1 GCA_903927935.1 uncultured Bacteroidota bacterium
CGATGAAGAAATTTCGAAATCATTACCAAGCACTAATGAGTTTTTCTCTTCATACTCATCTTTAAACTTTCCAAAGCTTTTCATGATATGCGGCTCCTGAATTACTTCGCGTTTAAAACTATCGTAATCGAATTGTTCATTGGTTTTAAAAAACGAAACCGATTTATTCAGCATATCAATCTGGTCGGTTTTCTCTACTTCAAACTCCTGGGGGAGTTGGTCTTTAATATAGTCCTTGCAGAGAGTTAGAAACTGTCGCGTCTTGTGATAATTATCGGCACATGGCTTTAAACCGAGGAACTCATTTTTCCAATAAACCGCCTCTTCTCCTTTGCCCTGTTTGTCGTGAATGCACACCCTGTAGCCATCTTCTGAAGCGGTATTGATAATGATACAGGCTTTATCAATAGCATTCAGATTAATACCTTCATCAAATTCGTAATCATAAATATCCGTTCTATGAAGCACCTTCATAAAAGGTGTTTTGCTTTCAGTTTTAAAAATGCCAATCGCCTGTACCGGCTCTTCATTCAGTAATACATTATTAAACAAAGTGACATACAATTCGCCCCCGTTTATTTTCGGATGATTGGATTTGTTGTAAAGCAGTTTAGCAATGTCGGAACTGAATTCCAGAAAGTCTGCCTTCTTACCGAACATACGATTAGCCAGATTATTCAAATCATTATTCTCTATGGCTGTAGGGTGAGTGAACTGAAAGTATTCAGGGGTCTTAAACTCACCGGTAAAGAACTGAAGCAACAGATCGTGTGCTTCGCTATCTCTTACTCCTGTTTCCTGTTTAGACAAAAAGTACCCTTCCTCCCTCAAACGATTGCCTACCCTATGAATGGCCAGGCTTTTAATTTTGGTATTTATAAAATCGAGCGTCATATAAATTCAAATATAGGATTGCGCAGGAGTTTGATAAAGAAGTTCTGTAAAAACAAATCCAACTGTTTTATATTCGCTTTCAATGGCTTGCCCTCCTCCTAAAAACGACCTCTTTTATTTTGATCCCAACGGGCTCATGGTAATGACCGAAAAATATCACCTGCACCGCGGCTTCTGTTGCAAAAGCGATTGCAGACATTGCCCGTATGGCTTTAAAAAGCAAAAGGAATCCGAGGAAAAAAAAGATGAAAAGGCTAAGTAAAATACTCTTTGTAGCCGCACAACCCCTGCAAACCTCCTGTATGTAAGGCAACAATTGAAGAACCTTTGGGGAAATAATCTTTCTGTATTAAATCGAATAGACCGTAAAACATCTTGCCTGTGTAAACCGGTTCCAACTGAATGTCATACTTCTCTTTAAAGTCCTTTATAAACTGAATCAGTTCCGGTTTCACTTTTGCATAACCGCCAAAGTGATAATCGAAGTTTACTGTGAAGTTTGAAAACTCAACACCGGTATATGCTTTGACTAATTCATTCACTTTTGCGGTCAAAGAATCTGCTCCTTTCAACGAACTGAAACCGATAGCCTGCTTCTCTCCTCTTAAGCCTACTACCAAACCCGCCAGCGTTCCACCGGTGCCGCAAGCAGAGCACACATAATCAAAGGATACCTTCAGTTCTCCAATAATTTCCTCCACACCCTCCAACGCAAACGAATTTGTTCCGCCTTCGGGTACGTAATAGAAGTCACCAATCTGCACGTGTAAACTTTCTATGTTCATCGGGTCATCTTTTTGTCGATACATTTGTCTGCCTATATAATAAAGTTCCATGCCTTGCGCGGCAGCAAATTGCAGCGTTTCGCTTTTTATCACCGGCTCC
>CAIYOV010000197.1 GCA_903927935.1 uncultured Bacteroidota bacterium
GGGCTGGTCGGTGTTCTTAAGTTTTCCGTCCCACGGAGTATCGCCATCATGCACCAACTGCCCGTAGCGGTTATAAATGCGGAAGGTCTTCACCTTGGCAATTGCATTAGTAATTACTGGATAAAAAACATCGTTCTTGCCGTCACCGTTGGGCGAAAACGCATTCGGCACCACTATCGGGCTTTCGATAATATTCACGCGCACATTCACACTCGCAGTATCGGCACAAGGCCCGCTGCTAACGGTCACCACATAAAGCACATCGGCCAGCGGAGTAGAAACCGGATTAGCCGCATGAACATCACTTAAGTAATCGGCAGGCGACCATTCGTAGGTATAATTTTCGCTTCCGCCCACAGCCGTTACCCCAAGGGTAGTGGCGGTTCCCTGGTCAACTAAGGTATCTGCAAACAAAGCCGTGGCATTCAAATTCTGAACGGTAATAACCACCGTATCGTTCACCCGGCAACCGGTAGTGGTATCCGTCAGCTGAATATAATAAGTGGTCGTGCTGTCGAGGCTTGCCACAGGGTTAGCGCAATTAGTGCAGCTTAAATTAGTAGCAGGCGTCCAGTTGTAAGCATTGCCGCCCACCGCATTTAACTGAACCGCATAGCCCTGGCAGACAGAAGTATCCCTGCTAACCACAAACGCAAAGTTTTGAGGAGTCACCAGCACGCTGTCCCGCTTCGGGCAGCTTCCGCCAAAATAAGCGGTGATGGTATACACCGTAGGCGCAACAGGCGATGCCGTAGGGTTGGCAATATTGGTGGCCGATAAACCCTGTGCAGGCGTCCATACATAAGTAACCGGCAGCGGAGGTGGCGGACAAACCTTCACCCGCATTTGCGGCAGCACCTGGTACAACTCGAAAGTAGGGGCATGTAAATTACACCCAACGGCCAGGTTAGCCGTTCCGGTGTGGAAACAATCATAAGTAACAATGCCGGCCGAAATATCATCCTCGCCACCAAAAGGAAAACCGTCCGGATTATCCCAGCAAATTTCCACTACAATGTTGGTGGTGCCATCCCAATCATAAGTACTGGTTAACACCACATCGTTCCAGCCCACTACAGTGGGTAATAAAATGTTCGTGTAAACCGGGGTGGTCGGTTCCCATACGCTGTCAACAAGAGCGGCCTTCGATGTGCACCCCATTTTAATATTCAAGTTCTGGAACGGAAAAGTAGAAGCCTTGGTGCTGATATTAAAACCTATCTGGCTGAAAGTTCCTTTGGTAAAACCGGCCGCCAATAAATCCGATGCGCGGTATAAAAGCTGGGTGCGCTGGTCTTCATGAGCCGCCAGAAGACTTCCGCCATTAAAAGGCGTGGAGGTGGAAGAAAACGAACCGCTCGGTATCAGCGTTTTCGTAACCGGTGAGCCACTGCAGGCGGTGTTATGCACGCCACAGTTTAAAGTGCCACCGGTTGGTGGGGTACCGGTAACATAGCTGTTTAACTGCGCAGCCACTCCGGTGCAAAAAGGCGCATCGGGTCCGGCACTGATGTTAAACGAAGTATCAATACTTAAAGTAACCGAACTGCCCCCGTTGCACTGGCCATCGTTGGCATTCAGAATATAAGTAGTGCTCTGGTTAAGCACCACAAACGGATTCAGTGAATCAGGTGAATGCAAATTAGTAGCAGGCGACCACGAATAGGTAATTGTTTTGGCAGGAGCAATACAATAAACAAACTGCACGTTCGGGCGTATCTGGTCAATAGTCGGGTTAGTGGTCATGTTACAACCCGAACTGCCATCGGTAAACGAATAGAACACCGAATTTAAACCGGTGGCCGTACCATTCACCTGGTCACTGTTCGACCATCCCTGCGAAGGATTATCAAAACAAACCTCCACCACTAAGTTCGATTGCCCGTCCCAATCGTAAGGCGAATTCAGATTATGATTCGCAAACCCTGCACCGGTTGGCGTAAAAGTAGGGTCCGATAACACCAGCGAAAGCCCCGGCACATAACCGGCAAGTTCATTCACGTTAGTGCAACCCATTTTAATATTGAAGTTGTTGTAGGGTTTGGTGCTGGCCTGGCTGCTGATATCAAAAGCAATATCGGTAATGGTTCCCGCCTGCATGCCCATCGCCTGAAGTTCGCTGGCGCGGAAAAGAATCTGTATCCGTCCGTCTTCCCATAAACCCTGGTAAGGGGTTGCTCCGGCCTGCGTACCGGTGCCGATTGTTTTAATATCGAAGTTACCGGTGCAGGGCACCACATTCAATCCGCACGGCAGGGTAGAAATATCGGTAGTAAGATGAATCGTATCGCCCACACAAACGCGGTATTTATCGGCCGTAATCTGCACCGAAGGTCCCTGCCCGCTTACAACAATTCTTGCGGTAGTATCATGAACAACACAACCGGTATCGGAAGAAATTACCAGAGTGTAAGTAGTAGTGAAATCAGGTTGCGCCAGCGGATTAGGAATATTGGTGGCATTTAAACCCAAAGCCGGAGTCCAATGGTAAGTGTAAGGCCCGAAATTAGGATTGGCAGTTACATTCAAACTCACTACTTCAAAACGGCAGATGGTATCTTTCGATTGCGTAACCGTATAATTAAAATCGGGAACGCGATAAACCGTAACCGTGTCTTTGTTTTTACAACTCGAACTCAAATTACTGGTAACAATGTAAGAAGTAGTTTGTGAAGGTGATGCGGCAGGGTTACCGACATTCGCATTATTTAAACCGGTAGTCGGGCTCCAGGTAAATTGCGAGCCTCCATAAGCCTGCAACTGAACCGGCCCTCCCGAAGGACAATAAGAAATATCCGGACCGGCATAAGTTCCGGCTAACACATCAATGGTAATAGCATAAGCCTGATTACTAGCCAGCGGACAATTATCATTTCGTACAGTTATAATAAAAGTGTTTTGTCCGGTATCCAATCCGGTAGGTGTCCAGGTAAAATTACCGGCAATAGAATCCTGCGAAAGATAATACGAAGTATAATGTGCCGCAGCAATAGCCTGTGCAATATTCGATTCCATATAAATAGAATCACCGGTTAACTCTTTGGCAAGCGTTGAAAAAGTAAGCGTATTACCCGGGCAAACCTGCACCAGATTGTGATTAATGAAATAACCTCCCTGCACGCTCGATGAATCAACCCCTGAAAACGTTGGAGCCGGATTCGCACAACCCGGCAGGTTTACCACCACAATCTGAATATCGCGCATGGTAGTTCCAATTAAAATACCATTGCGGTATTCCGAAACCAGCACGGTTACTACCGCCACCTGCACACCGTTAGGGGTAAAATTCATTTGCCCCGTAGTGTTGCTGAAAGAAAACGCCCCCACAGTACTCATTGGGTTAGCTGGACTGAACGGAGCATTATATAAAATAGGGGCAGCCAACGCTCCCAACGGATTTACCAAAGTATAAACAAGCGAATCGCCATCGGCATCTACTGCTCCATGGTTGTAAAAGAAAGATTGGTTGGTGCAGATATAAGGAACCGGTAAGGTGGTAAACACCGGTGAACTGTTACCTCCCGCAATAGCATTATTAAGCGTTGCCTGCACATACAAATCCTCTCCCGCAGCATTGGCAAGATTGGTAATTTGGTTGTTCCGGCAACATTCCGAAAAGCTAAAAACCCAGTCAGTGCAGGCAACTGGTAGCGTAACTGCTGCCGTGTAAGTAAAGGACTCTACACCCGGCAATGTTCCTCCGTTGCAGGTAGATTGGTTAATCGAGTTAAGGCAAAGAGGTGAAACCTCACAGGGTTGTCCACCGGTTGTATTCGGAGGACATGCCTGTTTAAGCAAATCAACAGTAAGATTTTGTCCGCAACTTGCCGATGCATACGTCAGGGTTATTAAATCGGGCTCGGAAATTCCTTCACAATCACGGTAAAAATGAAGAGTGATTTTATACACATGGTTCACAGGGTCAATGCACTCATAACCTAAGTCGGCTCCCATGGCATGTGAAGCTTTTACATTATAGGAATTGGCAAGTAATAGGAACGCACAACAAAAAATAAACAGAAAACGGGTAAAAAATTTGCTCGTCATATGGTGTGTTTAAAGGGGTGCTAAAAGTATTTAATAATATGAAAAAACGATATTGAGCGACATGAAATAAATCAGCCAGAGGCAGAAAATATTTTGTGTGTAAATACATCCGTTTTGTATTTTGCAGTTCAAACAAATTTGAGTTATGGAAATAAAACGACTCTTCGATATTCTTACCGAACAGGTAAGTACCAAACCTGATGCACAGGTTATTTCTTCTAAAGTAAACGGGCAATGGAAGGCTTACACTTTTAAAGAAGTAGAGAGCGAAAGCAATCGCGTAAGCCAGTTGCTGATAAATCTTGGTTTAAAGAAAGATGATAAGATTGCCATTATTGCTGCCAACCGCACCGAATGGAATTTTGTTGATATCGGCAGTATGCAAATTGGGTTAATCAATGTGCCCATGTATCCCACTATTGCCGAAAAAGATTACGAATTTATTTTTA
>CAIYOV010000198.1 GCA_903927935.1 uncultured Bacteroidota bacterium
AGGAGTTGGAACTTTTAAAAATATTATTGAACTGGAAGAAAAGGACCTCTTCATTCAAATAAAAGAAGAAGTTAAGATTAAGTACGTTGACTACATTTTTGATTTCGCCAAACAAACGAAGATTTTAGATAGAAAACTACAGAATACTTCCACTTGGTGGTTTGGTGAAATAGCTCACAAAGACTCTTGCTATGATTCATTTATTCTTGAGCTTATTTGGATAATTTTCATAAGAGAGATAATGAGCAAGCATCAGTTTACCCAGGTAACCGTCATTACGGATAAAGAATTTTTGAATAATTATTTTAATCAACAACCACTACGCCCAATATGGAGGGTGACTATTTTATTTTTCGCGCGGAGAATACGGCTTTTCATGCGCATTCTAATGATTGCCCTAACTCCTGTCAAAAAAAATGACATTAGGAATGTGGAAAATTTTTTTTTTAGCTCAGTTCCTAGTTCGTGGGATAACAAAGGGGATGTCTTTTTTGATCGGTATTATCGACGTATCCCCCTGAATCATACTGATAAATTATTGTGCTCGGTAGGTAACTATTCAAATAAGAATATCAATAATTCTAATAAGATTGGCATTATTTTGGAGAAGAATATTTCTCCTGTGCGACTGGTTGCCAGCTTTGTCGATTTTAAAAATTTCATCTGGTTTCTCGGCAATGTTAGATCAATCGATAAATTTGCTCACTTCGAAGGACTTGATCTCTCTCATCACTTTCGACGTCTTCTGATTCAATCATTTATTTTAAATGAGTTTCTGTTTTCGTGCATAATGATTGCCACTCGAAATGTAATAGAGAAATATGCACCCAGAAATATTATCACTCTTGGCGAATTTGGCCCGGAAGCAATGGCCTTGTCGGTTGCATGTCAAAATACTGATGCGAAATGTATTTGGTCTCAGCATGCGTTACTTAGTTCTGATAAGCTTTGGCTTTTCAATAGTGAAGCTGAAAAGGAGGTTCTTCCATCTCCGTATAAACTGTTTGCTTGGTCAGAGCAGAGTCGCGAGGTTTATATTATTAATGGGAAAATACCGAGCTCAAAGGTACTCGTAGTTGAATCACTCATTACACCTCCTAGTAAAATGATACATGTGGGCACGAAAGAGAAGATCGTTTTCGCAACAACAGTTTCAGTTGATGAAGTAATCTATTTCGCTGACATGATCTCGGTTCTGATCGAAAGTAAGTGCTTGCTCCCTTCTGATATTATTTTTAAATTGCATCCAGGTAGCTCTCAACATCTGTCTCTTACTACTCTGGTAAATCAATTTCCATCCCTGTCGGAAATTACAATTCTTGAACATTCAGTAGGGGTTGAGAGTTTTATCTTCAGTGCAAAGCTTGTGGTCTCTGGAGGTACTTCTTTGGGGAATGAGTGCAGTTTGTATGGTGTGAAAGTTGTGCAGTTCTTGCACCCCTATTGCATGACTTACGTCCCTATAGAAAAAGATACAGCTGTTTTTTCCAATGTTTTGCAACTGGAATACTGGCTAAGGCACATTGATCTAGTTCCCGCGCTGAGCCCCGAAAAGTTTTTTGCTTTTATTAACCCAGAAATGCCCTTGTTTAGACGTGCCATATCTTAACGTATGTACGACTTACTGATGGAATTATTTTTGTAATAGTTAGTGGTTAGTAGGGATTAATTTTGAATACATCGCAGTCGTTTTGTCGATTTTCATGATTTTTTCAACTCTTATCAAATCTTCCGTTGTGTCAACCGAGTACGAAACAGCTTGAGTCATAACCATTTTTACTTTGTCACCATTTTCAAGGATTCTCATCATGTCAATTGACTCGATCTTCTCAAGGAGAGTCGGGGGCATTTGCATAAATTGTTTCAAGTATGCAGCTCTAAACGGAATAATACAGATTTGTTTATAGGCTGTGATTTCTCCTGAAAATTTTTTATTTGATGGAATGGGTTCTCTTGAAAAATATAAAGCATTCATATGTTTATCTACCACTACCTTGATCTCGTTGGGGTCTTCCATGTCCTTTCGATTTGTAATGGTTGCCATTAAATTAACAACGTTGATGCTGGAATTTCTAAGCATGGGTGAGATCGCATCATCAATCATTTCTGGTGTTGTCATTGGTTCATCACCTTGAATCATCACAACAATGTCGGGTGTTTGTTTTGTTTGCTGGATGATGATGTCAAGAGCTTCTTCTGTTCGTTCTGTGCACCTTTCATGACTAGCTTTTGTCATTAGTGCTTTCCCACCTATGGATTGAATATAGTCGAAGATTTCACGATCACATGTTGCGATGTAAACTTCTTCTAGCTTTTTACTCATTTTACATCGATGCCAAACATGTCCAATCATAGGGATGCCGTTAATATAGGCCATCGGCTTTCCGGGGAAGCGGCTACTTCCCATGCGAGCGGGTATAATTCCGATGATTTTCAAGGATAACTCCTTTATTCGGAGGCAAGCTTTGAGAGGACTCCACCGTCGCAAACAAATTCCTGCCCTGTTATATTTGAAGAGAGATCTTCATTGGAAAGAAAAAAACAAAGCTTTGCAATGTCATCAACGGTCCCGATTGCTTTGAGAGGGGAAGACTCGATAAGTTTTTTCTTGGCCTTTGAAGGCGAATGATTGCGATTTAAGCCTTTGTTGAGCATGTTTGTTTCTATTGCTCCAGGAAGGATAGAATTAACTCTGATTTTTTTTTCTGCAAGCTCAATGGCCATTGCTCTTGTTAGTGAACAAATGGCGCCTTTGGATGCAACATAAGCAGCAAGACCTTTAGATGTTGCTCTCCCATGAATAGATGCAATGTTAATAATTGCAGCCGGCTTAGTAAAAGTCGAGTGTAAGTATTTGCACGATAGAAAAATAGATTTCAGATTAACGGATAAAATTTGATCCCATTCAGATTCTTCTGTTTCAATAAGGGTCTTTTCTACTTGTATGGCTGCATTATTAATGAGCACAGAGAGTTGAATTTTTTTGTTGAGAAGAATCTGTGAAATTTTTATGAATGTTTTGCTTTGAGAAACATCATTCTTGAAAAAAAAATCACATGATGATGAATCTGGTTTTATGTCTACCCCAATTACTACGTACCCTTGTCTTTTGAAATAGTAAGCACACCCTTGTCCAATGCCTGAGCTTGATCCAGTGATAAGTACAGTCTTATTCAATGCCTAACCCTTGAATGAGCATGTTGATAGAATTTTGATGTACCTTCCCCCAGCAGCTGGGACTGCTATTTGAGTTGTGGCTTGCGAGAAGGACATTGTCCATGTATCGAAGCGGACTTGATTTGGGTAAAGGTTCAAACTCGAATACGTCGAGTCCTGCACCAGAAACGCATCCGCTTTTAAGGGCTGAGATGAGATCTTC
>CAIYOV010000199.1 GCA_903927935.1 uncultured Bacteroidota bacterium
CTTAGCGAGCGAAATGCCATTGTTTCTTGCTACACTTCTTTCTGAATTTGGCTGATAGAAATATCGAATCCGTTTATCAGTAAATTTATTTACTTCTTGTTTGGTATAGTCCGTACTTCCATCATCAATAATCAGCAACTCCCAATCTGTAAATATTTGTGACAATACCGACTCAATGGCTTTTGAGAGCAAATTTGCGCGGTTATAGGTGGGGATGATAATAGAAAAGTAAGCGTGATTCATTATATTACTTCAAAGCGGCAATCTTTTTTTTCAATGCCAGAATTTTTTCAAAAATTTCCACGTATTTATTCTTCAGGGTGCGTAACTCATGTAATTCTCCGCGTAGTGCTTGATACTTTAATACATCATCATTCCCATCTTCCTCCAATTTTAAAAGTACAAAGGGTAAAAAGCATTTCATTTCTTTCAGGCGATGAACATATTTGTCAAACCATAATGGATACCGAAGATTTGTCTTTGGTATTTCGTTGCCGCTTTCCATTTGTTGGTAAGCATGCAAGTATACCCTACTTCTTCCAAATCCGTAATATAGTTTTTTAAGATAGTGCCAGTTCATTCGCCCTTCGGGCATTAAATGTTTGAAACGGAGACGGCTGCAATATGCAACTTCGTAGCCCAAGTATTTGGTTAAGTAGCAAAGTTCAGTATCTCCACCACTAGTTAGGTCATCTCCTTTCCTATCTAATAATAAACTTTGAAAATTTATTGAATCTAGAAGTTGAAATATTTTTTTCCGAACAACAAACCCAGCTCCGTATACTGTGTCTATTTTTGAAATTTCTGATTTTCCGCTTGATTGTTCGCCTACAGCAAAACTGATTTGGTATCTGTCGAACCATTCTTGTTTTACTTTTTCAAAAACAGCTTCCCCCTTACCTCCCAAAATCCCAATCTGTGGATTTTGTTCCATAACGCAAAAAGCAAGTTGCATGTAGTTTTCATCTAACCAGTTGTCATCATCGCAAAAAAGAAGATAGCTATATTGCGAAGTTAAATATCCCTTTCTTCGGGCGTTACTTAAACCAGGCTCCTTTTCAAAAACTATTTTAAATTTTTCGGGAGGTAGTTTTGTTGAAATAATTTGTTCTGAAATATCTGATGTGGAATCTGTAGAAGCGTTGTCAACTATAATAATTTCCCAATCAAAACCGGCATCTTTTTGTTTAAATAGATGAGTCAACGTTTCATTCAAACGCTTCTCACTATTGTAACAGCAAATAATTACAGATATACCTTGTTTCATTTCAATTAATCAAAAGCTCAATCCTGTATGCCAAATAATTAAAATATTTTTTATGTTGTTTATAAAAAGCGCAGATGTTTTGTAGCGCTTGTCTCCTGCTTTGCTTAATAAATGGTTTGATTTCTTGTTTAGAAACAATTATACTGATACATGCAATTGCATTCAATTTATTAATGAGTTGCTTCTCTTCTTTAATCCCCCCCCATACTCCGGAATTGTGAACCCTATAGGTGCATGTAAATTCGTTCAAAAAATAAATGTCACCGAATTTTGAATTAAGAATATGGATAATCCAGTCAGCAAAAGGACTGTTAAAATAAGCCGGATGAAAAAATGTGGTGGATATGTTGTTGCGCATCAAAACTGAGCATGTTGGAATAAAGTTGTATAAAAGTAGATCGGCAGTGGTGTGTGTGGTGTCAGTTAAATTTACATAATGAGGATATCCCTTCCGCCCATTTTCATACTTATTTCTGGCATTGGTAAAACAAACCGAATAATTGGGATAAGTTTCAAGAATCCGATATTGCTTTTGTAATTTGTTTTCATCATTCCAGAAATCATCACCCTCTAAAAGAGCAATGTATTTGGCGCTGCATAGTTTAAGTGCGCGTTCCCAGTTGCGCAGCATTCCCATATTCTGTTGCGCAGGATATGCTTTTATTCTTTTTGGGTATTTATCAACATAGGACCTAATAAGATTAGGAGTGTTGTCTGTTGAACAATCATCGCAAATAATGATTTCAGTTGCGAAAGTGCACTTCTGCATCAGGACACTTTCAATGGCTTGTTCAATATATTTCTCCTGATTATAGCAAATAATGCAGATGCTTACTTCTGCCATCGTATAATCTTCACTTTTTATTTCCTCAAAACTAATAAGTGATACGGTATTTTTATACAAAGCAAATTTTTAAATAAGGAATACTTGGTTATAAGATGTCAATTCTGCAACAAATGTTTAATAAAGAAGTTTTACTTTTAGCCTACACTAAAATTATTCTGCATCTTCAACTATTTATGATTACATCATAGTTTCTTTAATGCAAAGCAATAATTCACTCCTTTTTTAAATCTATTTTTATAAAAATTCTTGATCCTGTTTTCTTATCGAAAAAATAAGTGTTTTTGTAATTGCCATGGGTCATGGCTCTTAAGTAATTTATTGCTTCCCCCATCGTCACGGGCTTGCTCAAATCAATTTCGCATAGGTCCTTAAAATCCTTTTTTAGGTTTATATTGCCTTCCTCCGTTGGTAAAAAACTTGTGTAACTGTTTGAGAGAATGTTTTCGATATTTTCTTCCAACAACTCAACTTCAACTTGCTGGATTTTCTCATAAGCGCTTAAAGAAGTATCATAAGGTTCAATCATTATTTCCTTTTGTGCAATTATTGCACCATGGTCTAGAAGTTCATCAATTTCATGGATAGTAGCTCCGGCTCTCATACCATTTATTATGGAAAAAACTTGAGGAAACCAACCTCGGTTGTAAGGATTAAAGCCGGGGTGAACGTTGATGCACTTTACTTTTTTCACCAATAAAGCTGGAAAGAGTTGTTTGCAGTGAAGTGAAAAAAC
>CAIYOV010000200.1 GCA_903927935.1 uncultured Bacteroidota bacterium
ATTACACTTGCTTTATTAAAAAACGATACCTCTTCGGCTAAAACCAAATGGTGAATTTCATGTCCCTCTTCTGTGGTGGTTACATCTTTTAAATGATGCGAGTTCCTATAGCTGTGGCGCAAGGTGTAGAATATGCCAAATAGAATACCTACGGTAATTCCCTTTAATAAGTCGGTTGCCAAAATAGCTACAACGGTGGCTGCAAAAGGAACAAACTGTTCCCATCCCAATTTATACATCTGTTTAAATAGAGACGGCTTGGCCAACTTATAACCCACTACTAATAAGATTGCTGCTAAACTCGAAAGTGGTATCATATTTAATACACTAGCCATAGTAATAGCGCTTAACAGTAAAAATACCCCGTGCAGAATGGCAGAAACTTTCGTTTTTCCGCCAAAGGTGATATTCGCGGTGCTTCGCACTATAACCTGCGTAACCGGTAAGCCTCCAATTAAGCCCGAAACTATATTGCCTAAGCCCTGCGCCTTTAATTCGCGGTTAGTGGGTGTGATTCGTTTATCAGGGTCAAGCTTGTCGGTAGCTTCAACACACAACAAGGTTTCCAGGCTCGCAACAATCGCCAGCACAATGGCAATTTTCCAAACTTCAAAATTGGTGATAGCCGAAAAATCTGGAAAGGTGAACTGACCGAAAAAATCTGATAAATTATTTGGAACCGGAATCCTAACCACCTGGTCAGCCGCTAAACTAAAAGGAAGTATTCCGTTTTGATACGAGTAATTAAAGGCAATACCCAAAACCACCACCACAATTGGTCCTTGTATCAACTGAAATACTTTATGCTTTTTAGTAAGCACTGTATCCCATAATATCAGGATGGCTAGTGAAACAATTGCAATGAGCACCGCCCCCGGTGTTATAAATGCAAAGGCCTTTGTAATTTCCGTAAGGGTATTCATTCCATCTGCCTGAAGAAATGAATCGTCCCCGACCGCATCTTTATCCCATCCAATAGCATGCGGTATTTGTTTCAAAATTATCAGTAACCCTATACCTGTAAGCATACCTTTTATTACTGATGAAGGAAAGAAATAAGCAATGAAACCTGCCTTGACATAGCCCAAAGCCAATTGAATAACTCCTGCTAAAACAACAGCCATTAAAAAAGCTTCCCATGAACCGCCAAGGGTAGCAATTGAGGTTAAAACAATTACGGCCAATCCCGCTGCTGGTCCGCTGACCCCTAGTGGCGAACCACTGGCAACTCCTACTACAATTCCCCCAACAATACCGGCAATGATGCCGGCAAATAAAGGCGCACCCGATGCCAGTGCAATACCAAGACATAAAGGAACTGCTACAAAAAACACTACAATACTTGCAGGCAAATCATTTTTCAGATTCGCCATAAAATTTCTATTCATGACTTAAACAGTTTAAAAGATTCTGTAAATGGTTAATAGTCCTATCTCAGAAGGACAGAGGAAACTAAACCATTGAATCGGGAGGAGGCGTGGGAAGTTCTATAATGAACTGATGATTGATTCTGCTTTTAGAGCAGCAGAAGTAGATACTACTACAGGTTAAGGCTAAGGGGCTAATAATAGAAGTAATTCTGGAACGAATATCCTTAGAGTAGTCTGCATCTTCTTTACTTTCCTTTTCCTTTTTGGTTTCTTCTTCATTCATGCTCAGCATGCCTACAAATGCTGAACGGTCTTTAGCATAAGCCGACAACAATTTCATTGCACCTATACAGTGCAACAAAATTACCAGTGATAAAAAGTATTTAAGGAATTTCCTCATCGGGTGCAAACAAAGTTTAAAACAAACTACAAGCGTAAAAGTTCGCTTTAATAAATGTTAAGGAACATTTAAACCCTATTGCTGAAATAAAAACTCCCGCACCATAGCTGATGCGGGAGTTTGTTCCTTAGTGGAGAGTTTGAAATGGTTTATTTATTCACCACCATTCTCACCACGTTATTTTGTGTGCCGCATTTAACGTTAACGAAATAAACACCACCGGCAAACTCACTTGTGTTGATAGCGATGTTGCTGGTTCCAATTGCTAATTCTTTGTTCATCAACATCAACTCTCTTCCAATCATATCGCTTACAGTAATTACTGCTTCAGAAGAGTAAGAGGTTGAAATTTCGAGCGTAGCTAAACCGTTATTAGGATTTGGAAATAAACGCACATTCTGAATAGTATTTGCTATTTCATTAACTCCGGTAGCTATTACGTTTATTGATTGTGTTTTAGTGCAACCTCTTGCGCTGGTAACGGTAACTGTATAAGTTCCTGCAGTTGTAACAGTTGCCGCAGCAGTTGCAGCACCGGTTGACCAGTTATAGCTGGCACCTGCAATGTTCGAAGCAGTAAGCATAGCAGAAGGCAAATTACCGGTTTGGGTAATAGCAACGGTAAGTGCATAGTTGATAGGGCCCGAAGTATAGTTTTCATCCTGTGGGGTAAACTCTGTCCAGCAGGTTGCCCAGTTATCAGTGCCGAAAGCTCCACGGAAAGCAGTGCTTTCAAAGCCGGTAAGTTTAGCATTGCTGAAACTTGCACCGCTTAATGCAGGCGAGCCGGTTAGAAGTGTAAAGTTGAACTGATTAGGGTTTCCGTAAGGGTAAACTAATTTCACCGTATCATTC
>CAIYOV010000201.1 GCA_903927935.1 uncultured Bacteroidota bacterium
CTATGTATTATCCTGAAAAACAATACATTGGAAAGCAAAAATACGTCCACCTTTTTCTATTGTCAGTTTTTTTCGGTTCAGTTCATTGTTTAATAGACTTTGGTCGATAAATTGATTTATCTCAGCAAATTCACAAAAAGAGCTCTGTCTTACTTCCCAAAAATAGTATTCAGCAAATGTGCAAGACGTAAACCGCTGTAGAGAATTTGCTTTTCGACAATCGGAATATTCTTGTCGAGATAATCCTGACCAAGTCTGTTATCAGAGAATGCATAAACAGCAGGAAGATTTGCACGTGATTGTTGCATCCATTTCAACAAATCATTTTCTTCTATTTCCGACTTCGAATATTTCGACATCAACTTTAAACAATCTGCTTTCGTGATTCGACCTCTTTCAATCAATTCGGAATCCCACAATTTGTGAAGGTTGGTTCCTCTTTCAAAAAAAGTCACCTGAATTTTATTACCTCCCTTGTCAGTAACATAACCAACATGTAGAGGTTGATGTAAATCACCAACCAAATGAATCAGAATTTTCAAATCCGTATTTGCAACTTCGTTGGTGCGATGTTTGTAATCATGAAGTTGTTTTACGACCTCGTTTAATTCGTTGATGATATTATCACCGGTTGCTTGCTTGTATTCTTCACCTTTCTCAACATTGACATAATGCATCGGCTTCAGATAATCGAAGTTGTGGTCACTTCTAACAACATCCATCCATACACTTGCTTCTTCAATTGATGTTCCCAATAAATATTGATCAACGGAATCTTTAACTGACTTGTCGAGGAATTGGTAAGCGATTGCTGCAATCATCTTATGCCCTTCGGCTCCCCAAGCAAAAGTATTTAATGGGAGATAGAGGGAAATAAGTGTGAGCAGAATGCAGCTTATTTTTTTCATGATTATTTTTTTCGCTTCTTGTTTGAAGGTTTGAAGCTACTCTTTAGGTCGCTAATATCAATAACACCTAAATATTTCTCCAGTCGTTCTCCTTGTTTGAAGGGGGTAATCTCTGAAATCTCATTTTCAATCATTGTAACCTCGACATAGAAATCAAAAAGGGAATAGAGTGAATATGCAACATCATCAAATGCAACATTGGTTAGGAATCCGCCATTCTCCCAGAGTTCTTCTGCGCGTTGGTTCGTTTCAAGGGCTATGTATTCATAAAAAGAAATCACTGTTTAAAAATATCAAAAATGCAATTGAGGAAAAAATAGTTTTGGGACTGAATGAAAAATAAAAAGGGTGTCATTTCAGTTTCATCGAAGCATATAGATGCAGGTATAGAAAAATATAAAGGTGAAATTCATTTGCACCTACAGGCAGTAATTAAATCTGCCGGTTTCGATTACACACCTTATGCTTTTAATGACGGACGTATTTTGCTTGTTCTACCTAATAAAACATGCGCATTTCTTTATGACAACGAAGAACTGCTTACAGAGTCATTAAGTCTTGAATCTTAAATTTATTTTCTAAGGGGTGTTAGTCAATACATCCGGTCATTAATTTTAATCAATTTTAAAACCAAATGGAACTAGGCAACTTTGAAAGAATGATTCAACTGGCAGAAGATGTGTTTTCTGCACACAACGACCCCGCTCAACTCGTTGTCGATGAAAAAGTAATGGAACTCCTGGAACGCATTCATCCGGCAACACTTTCAGAGCATGTCGAAGGCGATGGTCCGGTTGTATGGATATTACTAATCCCTACCACCATAGATTTAATGAACCGGTTTGTGGTAGAAGAAATTTCTGAAACAGAATTATTGAATCAAACTCCACTTGACATCAAATACGAGGCACTCTATCTTTGCTCCGCTCTTGTGCTTCCGGAATTCAGAAGAAAGGGACTTGCAACAAAAACAGGGATGGATGCAATCCGGCACATTCGGGCGGACTATCCTATTAAGTTTTTATTCACTTGGAATTTCAGTAATGAGGGCGCATCTCTTGCAGAACTCGCTGCAAAGCATGAATCGTTGCCTCTACTAAAACGACCGATTCATTCTTAGCTGATGGGTTAGGGAAAACGCAAAGTGTTTGCCCTATGGGTTTGATTCCAAAAACTGCTTAATGTACTCCGCAATTTCTTTTCCTTTATCTTCCTGCAAAAAATGACCGGCACCGGTTATCTTAACCATTGGGTTTTTTGAAGCAGAAGGAATCAGTTTGTAAAAGAATTTATCAAGATGCCCTGTAATCGGATCTCCATCCGAAAAAATTATTTTGACCGGTTTGTTCCATGCGGATAGAACTTTTCTTGCTATTTGCATATAGGATGTGGCTTCGTCCTTTGGCTTGGTAGGTACCAGGAGGGGGAATTTGCGTGCCGCTGCCTTATAAGTATTATCGGGAAAAGGAGCGCTGTAAGCGTTTTTTACATCTGGGGGCAGCTTGGTTTTACATCCCATTTGAATGGTAATGCCAACCGGCTTTTTCATTAAGCCTGCCGATGCCCTTCGCCACATAAAAAAGCCAAATCCTTTAATGAACTCA
>CAIYOV010000202.1 GCA_903927935.1 uncultured Bacteroidota bacterium
GGGTCTAATCCAAGACGGGTCGCAATATCTTTTTGATACCGTGCCGTTTCAACATTCTGGTCAGTACGGGTCATTTCAATTAATCGAGTTTATCCGCAATGCCGTCTACTATGCCGTATTCAACTGCCTGTTGAGCATTCATCCAGTGGTCGCGGTCGAAATCTTTCATTACCTGCTCGTAAGTTTTTTCGCAATTCTTTGCAAGAAGTGCAGCGCTTGATTCTTTTATCTTCTGAATTTCAGCCGCTGTAATTTCAATATCAGTCGCCTGACCATACATACCACCCAAACTTGGTTGGTGAATCATCACGCGTCCGCTTGGCCAAATTAAACGCTTGCCTTTGGCTCCACCGCTCAACAAAATTGAACCCATTGAAGCGGCAAGACCCATGCAAATAGTATGCACCGGTGAGGTAATCATCTGCATTACATCATACACCACCATACCGCTGGTTACAACACCGCCCGGACTGTTGATGTAAAAGAAAATATCCTTACCCGGGTCGGTTGCTTCCAAAAACAACAAACGGTTCACTAATTTTTCGGCACTCTCATCATGCACCCCACCCCACAAAAATATCTTGCGCTGTTCCAAAAACTTGTTGTCGAACTTCATCATGCCTCCGGCATATCTCTCCAGCAACTTATCGGGTTCCAAATTCGGTTTCTCAGGCTCTTCTAATCTTACGTTCATATAATTATTTGTTGTATTGACGATGGCGAAAATAGAATATTTTGAATGCGAAGGTAGAACGTGTAACGCCCATTGCAAATTGATTTTATTTTAGCTGAAAATATTCACAGCATGGAACCCGCCAGCAATCTTCCACCGGATAAAACTCCGGCACCATCTTCAAACCTGAAAAGAAATTTAATCATAGGCGGTCTGATTCTTGCTGTTATTGTTTTCCAGTATTTCTCGTGGAGGGCAGCCAATCAGCAACCGGAGGATCAAATAATTGAAAAGAAAGAACCGCTCTTCCACCGCGATGAACCGGCTAAGCAGCAAATCTTTCAGGACGACTACAAAGCCAAAGTGCGCGAGATGCTCGACAGCGGAAAAAGCGTGATGCAAATTTCGAGAGAAACCGGTATCCGTATAGACGAAGTACGAAAAATCAAAAAAGAGAAAGCCAAATAACCCTTCGACTTCGCTCAGGGTGACATCCCCTTTTTCCGTCAACCGGTAGTGTTATGTCATGCTGAGCGGAGTCGAAGCATAGCATTTGTTGAAAAAATCATCCGCTTCAAAACTTTCTTCGCTGCATACTTGCAGCACCAATGCTGCTCTCGCTATTCGATAATCTTCTATCCCCCAAACCCCAGCCTGTAAAGCTGCAGGAGGAAACTTCGTTCCAGCAACAGTTCGAAATTGAGGTGAATGGAGAGAACGTTCCGGTGCGCATTCTGTTCGAGCAGCGTTTCAACAACCGCGTTACGGTCAACAAAAACGGCATCCTCATCCGCATCAGCGAGCGCCAGCAAAAAGAAGAACAGCGCAAAAACATCGACAATCTTTTAAAGTGGGCAAAACAAAAACTTGGTGATAAGCCCGAGTTGATGGACAGCCTGCCCCAGCGCAAATATGTAAATGGCGAAATCCTGCAGGTGGGCGATTACGAATTTGTCATCTCTATTTTCTACCACGACAGCGCCAAATCAACCGCCAAAATTTTTAAAAACAACATCGTGCTCTCGCTGCCCAAGGGCCTTACCAACGATGCCGAAGCCAACGCCTGCTCGTACCTGGTGGCCAAATGCCTCTGCAAGTTTTTTCTGCCCGTGGTTACCGAGCGCATTCACGAACTCAACAACCGCTACTTTCGTAAAGATGTAAAGCACATTACCATGAAACACGCCACCAGTTTTTGGGGGCACTGCTCGCGCCACGGCAACATTGTTATTTCGGTGCGCCTGTTGTTTGCTCCGGCAAAGGTGGTGGACTATGTGCTCATTCACGAACTTGCCCACCTGGTGCACCACGACCACTCGCCCCGCTTTTGGAAAGTGGTAGAGCAGGTAATGCCCGATTACCAAAATGCCGAAAAGCATTTAAAGGATTTCAGCCATAAATATTATTTGTAGGAAATTTTGTGGGGTTCCCGCGCCAAAGCGCGCGGTTGCGCTATCCGTTACAAGCTTTTTTGCTGCCTTGCCTTTTCCTCCTTTGCGTTGCCTTTTGTGTTGGTGAAGGGGGTTAGGGGGATGATTCTCTTTCCCTTTCAGCAAAAAAGGCTTTCCACTACTATCGCTAACCCAACAGCGCGATGGGGAGGATTATTATGGTTTAATTTCTATTGGTGTTCCTATTGCTGTATGGTTATAAAGTTCATCAAGGTCATTGTCTGTCAAAGCCAAACAACCTGCTGTCCAATCAAACCATCTTTGAAACTTTCCGATAAAACCCATTCCATTTTTGAGACCGTGTATTTTAATGTCACCTCCAGTTGATTTACCTGTTTTTTTTGTTCGTTCAATGTCGTCATTGTTTGGATAAGAAATACCTAAGTTTTTGTAGTAACCACTATTCGGATTTTTGCCATTGATTGAGTAAAGCCCTTCTGGTGTTCGCTTGTCGCCTTCAAACTCCTTATTACCTGTCGGGTTTCGCCCAAGTGAAATGGTGTAAGTTTTAATTAGCTGACCGTTTGAGTATGCTTGTAGTTGCCGCTTTGATTTCATGACAACCATCTTGTCAACCTTGGTGTCGTCAGGAAGTTTGGGTTCAGGGAAAAAATAATAACCCGTCATAGTTAACAGCAATCCTATCATAGCATAACTAGAAAATCTTCTCACGGTTTATTTCTGTTTGTTTTTTTGCGGTCAGTTTGATGTTAGGGCTGTAATGCTTCTCATAGTTCAAACATACAATTAAGCTTAGTTTCGCACCATCAACAGCCCGATGTCAATTACTTGAAGCGGAACCGTTGAACCCCTTTATAATATTTAAAACAATCAAAA
>CAIYOV010000203.1 GCA_903927935.1 uncultured Bacteroidota bacterium
CAATTGTATTACTTACCGTTGTTTGCTGTAACCCATCACGGGTAAACCCAAGGCAAGCGGAGAGAAGAAAAACCAAAATTAAACTTCGCATAGATCCATCATTTAATATCGTCATAAGAATAAGAGCTAAAAAACTTATTCGCAACAGGTCAAAAAAATCAATTTCTGAATTTCTTTAAACGAACAGTGTTATCAGCTTCTTAAGTGGTAAGCCTTGGGCTGAGTAAACACGCGTAAACCCACTTTTGAGAGGGTGCTTCCAAAGCCACTATGATTTCTTCCGCTCCATGGAAGTGCTGCACTGACTCTGTCGCAACAGTTCCAATATACCGTCCCTGCATTTAATTGCTGCTGTAATCCTAAAGCCCGCAGTTCATCGCGACAAAAAACGGCAGCGGTAAGACCATAGTGGGTATCATTCATTAATTCAAGTGCCTGAGCATCATCCTTCACTTTCATGATTCCGATGATGGGGCCAAACGACTCTTCTATCATCACCTCCATTGTATGATCTACGTTAACTAATACAGTAGGTTCAAAATAGTTTCCATCCCCTGCAATGGATTTTCCTCCGCACTGCAGTGTTGCCCCTTTAGATAATGCATCCTTAACCTGTGCCGATAAAAAAGCCGGATGCTCCTTACGTGTTAATGCTCCAATATACGTATTTTCCTGCATTGGTGTTCCAATCTGATATGATTTTACCTCAGCAACAAAAGCGGTTACATAGGCATCATAAACCTTCTCATGCACATATATCCGTTCGACAGAACAACAGCTTTGGCCGTTATTATAAAATGCACCGTCAGCCGTATTTGCAGCTACCTTGGTAACATCATCGAGATCATCGGTAACATATAACGGATCTTTACCACCTAGTTCTAGTCCGCAAGGCTTCATCTTTTTACTCACCCGCTCATAGATATATTTTCCTGTTTTATATGATCCGGTGAAGAAATAACCATCCAGATCGGCGTTTAGCAATATCTCACCAGCCTCTTTTGCCCCAATAACGCACTGAAAAACCGCCTCTGGAACACCCGCCTGATGGAGGTATTTTTGAATCTCGAGCCCGGTTAATGTTGCCAGTTCAGAAGGTTTATAGAGCACTGCATTTCCTGCCAGTAAGGCCGGGACAAAAACATTCGTTCCTACAAGATACGGGTAGTTCCAGGCCGAAATATTGCACACAATACCCAACGGTTCGTAAGCAATCTTTTCGCGTGTTGAACCACTCTCAACGACCCACTCTTCAGCAAAGGCAGCAGCAGCATTGGCTGTCAGCCATTCAATTCGTGCAACAGCACCATTAATCTCATTTTTTGACTGTTGCAATGGCTTACCTACTTCACTGCTTAATATCTCAGCGGAGTTATTTATATGAGTCTGAAGAAGAGTTCCAAATTTTTGAAGAATTAATATTCGGGAATTAAGTGGCGTTGCAGCCCAACTCTTTTGACCAACTTTGGCAGTTGCTATTTTAGCATCTATTGTCTGTTGATCATCAGCAATCA